>DAOVXR010000124.1 GCA_030636065.1 Sedimentisphaerales bacterium
AACACCCCCCGCACCCCCGCCAGCCGTTCTGTATCTAATTGGTCGATCTGTTCCAACGTCCTGCTATCCCTTTACCTCTTCGCACTTTTGCGTGAAATCTTTTGCCTTCTATCTTCTGGTTTCTTCTTCTCTTCTCTTCTCTTCTCTTCTCTTCTCTTCTCTTCTCTTCTGAATTCTGAATTCTGAATTCTGAATTCTGAGTTCTGAGTTCTGAGTTCTATCCCACAGCGAACATATCACTTACTTGGCTGCGATGTGCCATTGCTATTGGAAAGCTCTCGCCTAAAACATCGCGTGCGGTAGCGAGGGCAACCTCCGGACTGTTATTATGTTCGCTCAGGTGGGACAGAATCAGCAGTTGCAGTTTTTGGGCGCTATCGCCAACCAATTGGGCCGCTTCTGTATTTGATAGATGGCCGCCGTCGCCACGGATGCGATTTTTAAGCCATGGTGGATACGAGCCGTTTTCCAGCATTTCGTTATCGTAATTGCTTTCAAGATAGAGTGCGTCGAGTTCGGTAATCCATTGTTCTATTCCGTCGAATCGATGGCCGAGGTCGGTAAAAATACCTAATTTTTTATTTTCACTCGAAATTATAAAGGCTACGCCGTCGATACCGTCATGTGCGGTTGGAACTGTCTTGACAGTTGTACTGTCGAACTGCAGACAGTCGCCCGCGTCAAATAGGCGTACGTCGTTGACGACTCCCAGTTTCCCGCGGCTTGCCCGCCATACTCCGTGTGTCATATACAGAGGCAGCGAAAATTTCCTGTGTAAGACACCGGCATGTTTGATGTGATCGCTGTGATTATGGCTTATGAGTACTGCCTCTACTTCGCGGATGTCCCTGCCGTGCTCAGCCAGTCGCTGTTGGCTCAAACGCGCACTGATACCTGCGTCGAACAGCAAGCGAACATCGTTTGACTCGACGTAGAAACTATTACCATTAGAACCACTTTGCAGAGAACATGTCAACATAACAACCTTCCAACTTTTCACACTCTTCACACCTTCACACTTTTCTCTCTTTCTCACCACTCTCTTCCACACTTATTTCTATCGGCACACCTTGTTCATCGACGCACACTAATACTACCAGTCCGTCGAAGGACAGCCGTCGTTTTTTGTCCATTGCTTCGCTTATGAACACTTGCACTCGCACCTGGCAACTGGTTCGGCCGACGTGTTCCAGTTTCGCGTGTGTTTCCAGCACATCGCCGAGGTGGGCGGGGACATGGAATTCCACATCCTTGAGTGCTTTGGTTACGAAGTTATGGCCCGGATAGGTACGTACACACGCGACATACGCCATTTCATCTATTATTGCCAGCAGATGGCCGCCGAAAAGGCTGCCATGATGGTTAAGATGTTCCTGACGAACCACGCAAAAATGTTGAAACTCATCTTTCATTATATGCCTACTTTCTACTGTCTCCACATAAAAGTCAACATTATTCCAATTTATACTTAGCCCCACGTTTTATACGTGGGGTTATCTTCGACGTTAAGTAGGGTGCGAGGTATCGCACCATTTGATAAACCCTCGATGTTAAACATGTCCTCGCAGGGGCGGGGATCGGGGAATTCAAGTAGGCCGGGCCATACCCGCCATTTTCTTGTAGTCTTGTAGGGTGGGGCTAATTGACCCACACGTTTATTAGCCCCTGCTGTCAGGCGGGGTTCCCATTAGCCCCTTGCTTCAGCAAGGGGTTTTAAGGTTCGGATATAGTTTTGTTTCAACCGTTTCAACGGTTTTCTATTATTCGTCATTGCTTCCCTCTGTCTCTTTTTCTTCTTCGTGTTCTTCGTTCCTTCGTGGTTAAATTCTCTTCTATTATTTTTTTCTTTATTTCCGCCATAGGTCCGCCTGCGGCGGATTGAACGTTTCCGCCATAGGCGGATTCATCTTTTCTGTTTCCCATCTTCAAATCATTAAATCATAAGATCATTAAATCATAAAAATTCTTCGTTTCCTTCGCTTTCTTCTGTTCAATTTGTTTTCTATCTTTTCTCAATCAGTGTTAATCCGTATCTGTTATTTTTCTTACTCTGTGTCCTCGGCGATCTCTGTGGCATTTTTTTCTTTGCGTCTTAGCGCCTTTGCGTGAAATATTTTGGTTGCGGCTTGACCGCGCCATGTAGTATTCCGGACGGCTTTAGCCGTTAGCTCGCAAAGCCAAAAGGCGGGCATCATAGTGGAAAGAAACTTGACAAAAACCGAACAACTGACAAGAATATCATCGGCTGGCGAAACGGAAGCAGGCTCTGTAGAGGTACAACCTGCCAGGGATAGTCAGCCGGGATGACGGGATACTGTCCGGGTGGGACTTAGTGCCCACCCACTTCCTTCAAAAGGTATTCTTGATTCCCTTATGCCTTAAAAAAACCTATTCGCCAAAGGCGAATTTGTCTCTTAATTGTAAAAATGATTTGTCCAATTCACGCTGAACCAGTACAGCATAAAAAACTTGCCGGGCCATTACCATGATCCGGCAAGTAAGAATAAGCATTGGACGAGCATCACTCTCTTATGGATCAGGAGCCACGCGCTACCGCAGAGACAGTATCTTTTTTACATATATCTGTCCACATGCACCTGCCGGGAACGGTACTCGCACAATTAAGAAAAAACCCTCATGTCACGAACAACGACCTATATGGAAACCTCCCTTCCTAACCGAAAGCCCCACTCTCAGCCGAAAATAGTATAAAACGCCCAAAAACACGAAAACCGCGATTCCCAAACGTCCTATAACCTAATCTATTAAGAATTATACCACAGTTTTTGCCAAAAGGCGCATAAAATGAGCAAAAAAATAATTTTCGTGACATTCTATCCAAACTTTTGACGCAGGCGTCTCATTTATGGGCAGGCAGGTTATAATGACCGTTGTGATAGTGTGAACGGTTACAATTATTATATAACAATAGATGGGGGCTAATCTGCGATGTCCGATTGGTCGATGATCATTCGGGGGATGTGGTTTTTGTTTGTGTTACCGGACTATTGAGATGGTCAGGACTATGGCTGAGACTGTAACAAAATTATTGACCGGGGATTTTTACAAGACCTTGCTGGATAGCATTTTCGATGCTGTTTATATGGTCGATGTGCATGGGACTATCCTTTATTGGAACGAAAGCTGCTCCCGTATCACCGGCTATACAGCCGAAGAAATGGTGGGACTGAATTTCGTCGATACCCCTTTTGCCGGGACAGATGATAAATCCGCTATCGCAACGCGGGAAAAAACGCATGGAATTTCTATCGTACTGAAGACGGGAATGCCCGGTACATGGAAAGGGTACGTCTGCCGAAAGAACTGCCGGCATATTCCTGTCGAATCACATATTTCCGCCATCCGCAATGACAATGGGCGGATTACCGGGGCGATAGAGGTTTTTCGTGACATTTCGGCCCATGTGTCCCTTGAGGATTCGCATCGGCAATTGCTTCAAATGTCGCGGAAAGATCAACTGACGGGGCTTTTCAATCGTTCGGCTACAGGCAAACTGCTCAAAGCAGAGCTTGAACGCTCCCGCCGATACAAACAGCTTCTGTCGGTAATTATGATTGATATCGACCATTTTAAACGCGTCAACGACCGTTATGGTCACGACGCCGGCGATAAGGTATTGGCCAGAATCGGCAGTATTCTCTCGCACAACCTGCGTCAGCCGGACGCGGTGGGACGCTGGGGCGGCGAAGAGTTTCTTGTCATCGTCCCGAATAACGGTGCCGAAGCAGCGGCACATCTGGCCGAGAGAATCCGCGAATTCATTAAAACAAACCCTATTGAAGAAGTGCACGGCCCAATTACAGCCAGCTTTGGCGTGGCCCAGCTACGATCAAAACAGGGGGCCGATCAACTGCTTTATCAGGCCGACATGGCCCTTTATCAGGCCAAAAACAGTGGCCGAGACCGTGTTGTTGTCGCCTCTGATGATATGGAAACCCCCGCAAAAAACTGATAAACCACTTCGCCCATTCTTGACCGCCTCTCGTCAATGATCACCGATTAACCTACATTTTCCATGTAAGCCGGGACAAAAGAATTGAATTGTGATAGCATAGAGCTTATGGAGACCACTCAAGATAGTTTTGACTATTCTGAATTGGAGAACCCAATGGATGAAAGAAGCAAGGATGCTCTTAGGCTCAATTTTGACCGATTTTCAATAAAGCTGCCTCGAAAACGAAAATCCTTGCCGGTTCAAGGTGATTTTGATAAGACTATTGACATTGGAAAGACTGAATTATGTTTTTTAAGCGTTTAAATGGGAAATGTCAGATTAACACAAACCGACCAAAATTAAACGAAAATTGGATGAGAATTTGGCCGAAAAAATAGGCATACCATCGTAAATGTGCGCGCCGGAAGAGATGGCACACGGATGACGCGGATGCAACGGATTGGACGGATAAGAGAAACAAAAGATAACAAAAAAAGAGAAGAATACAGAAGAGGAAATTGAACAGAAGATAGCGAATAAAATGAAGGAAACAAAGGGTTCGAAACGAGTAAGAGAAGAAGTGGCTGTTCGCGGACAGAGTTGTGTTGCCCGGCTTGCAAATCGATAGTACTAAATGAGCTACGAATCGACTAACCTGACATTTTTATTTGGAATGAATATATAGTCTTGGCTGCGGCATTAACAATGGATGTTGCCTGGCAAAAACATCCCCACCAAACAGTGTTCTTATAACGATCGCCTCAACTGGGCAATCCGGCTTGACCTGTTGACAATGCCGGTTGATTTGAGTCAACGAGCTTATCCATTCACCTTGTTCACTTGCCATGCCGGCGAAATCATCAAATTTGGCGTCAAGGCTTTCCATATCAGAACATATACCCCAACGTACCAACGGAACTGTTTCACATATCGTATCTGTGAAAATTATCGTATCAGCCTGTTTTTCCGCTGCTGACGCAACCGCGGTAAGATAGGAACCAAGATACTTTTTTATTCGCCACATATAAGCCTGCAAGGTCTCATTCATTTTTGTTTCATCACCTTGCCTTGATATTGTTTCTACAACATCCCTGACATCACCGGTGCTGCCGGATATTCCCAGAACTCCACTTTGTTTGTTAAGCAGTTTTTCCACAGACTGCCAATGGCCGACATTTTTTGCCACAAGCTGCATAACCACCGAGGCATCCAGATCGCCGCATCTTGTACTCATAATCAATCCCTGTAGTGGTGAATGGCCCATAGTATTATCTATGCTTTTGCCGTTCACTATTGCGCAAAGGCTGGCGCCGCCGCTGCCCAGATGGCAACTCACCGCATTGAGTCTTTCTGTCGGAATGTTCAGGAATTTGGCGGCTTCACCTGCTACATATTGGTGGCTGGTTCCATGAAATCCGTATTTGCGAATGCCCAACTCATTCCGGATATACTCAGGTAACGCGTATGTTCGTGCGTATCCAGGAATTGTAGAATGGTATGCAGTATCAAATACTAACACCTGCGACAAATCGGGATAAAGCCTGCGACAGGCATCAACAAGCGTGATTGCCGGCGGATTGTGCAAGGGGGCAAGTACTTTGGTGGTTTGCAGCTCTTCGAAAACCTTTTCATTCACAACGGTATGATTATTGAATATCGCTCCGCCATGTACCAGCCTGTGCCCCACCACGTTGGGCTTCACCGCCGGCCAACTCAATGCTGTCAGGCATATTAATCAGTTTGTATTTCAAAGATGAACTGCCGCAATTAAATACTAATACATTCATATCGCAAATTCCTGGCTCTGTTTAGTTAAGTAGGGTGCGATGTATCGCACCATTTTTTTGCTAACCGTTCACGGGTTCTCAAGTAGGGCGGGCCATGCCCGCCATTTACTATTTATGTAACCGTTCACAGGTTCTTACTAACCCCCGATGTAAAGCATGTCCCAGCGAA
>DAOVXR010000284.1 GCA_030636065.1 Sedimentisphaerales bacterium
ACGTAAAGATAAATAGAATGGTTGAAATTGAAGCAGATCAGCGATGAACAATTATTGGCTCTTTCGCGTTCCGGGGACAAAGAAGCGTTTGGCAGTCTGTTGCGACGGTATGAGAAAGAGTTGTTCAACTTTTTAGCCAGGTTTTTAGGGCAAAGCTCGTTGGCGGAGGATGTGTTTCAGGAGAGTTTTTTACAGGTCTATATTTCGGCGGCTGACTTCGATGTTTCGCGCCGGTTTCGGCCGTGGCTTTATACCATAGCGGCCAACAAAGCGCGGGATGCGCTTCGCAGGCAGGCTCGCCGCCCATCGGTACAGCTTACGGCGGGCGATGACGAAGGGGGCGAGGTTGATTTGTGGCACAACCTGCTGAAAGACGAAACCACTCCGGAAAAACTCTATGATCTGAAGCAGCGCAAAGAGCAGGTGCGTTTGGTTGTGGCCCGGCTTCCGGAGCATTGGCGGGAGAGTCTGATACTGGCATATTTTAATCAACTGTCATACAAAGAATTAGCGGAAGTGTTCGATATTCCGATTGGTACCGTCAAATCCCGTTTACATTCGGCAGTGGCTGCGTTTGCGAAGAAATATCGGAAAAAAGAAAGAAAAGAATCTTGAACAGAAGAAAACAAGGAAGGCGAAGGTAAGAAGAAAAGAGAAGAGAAAAAAACACGGATTTCACGGATTGCACTGATTAAGAAAAGACAAAGAATTACAAGACAGTATTACGGATTACACAAATTGAAAAAGCCGGAGCTTGACAAATTACAGCGTTTGCTGGACTACCATTTCCAATTAGACAGTCCGCTCCAGCGGAGTCAGACGGAAGAATTACTGGCCAACGACGAGACGGTTCAACGGTTGGATGAGTCCCTGCGTCGTGCGTTTTTGCCGCTGGAAGGATGGCGGGATGAGCCGGTGCCGGAGGGTCTGGCTGACCAGGCACTGAAACTGATCGAACAGCATAAGCAGGCGCAGAATATGGCCGAGACGACCGCTGCTATCGCCGCCCAAAAACAAAAGAGTAAAACAGCCGATTACAGCAGAGTTCGATGGGTGCTGGGTAATTTGCGGGATTTGATTACTGTCGCTGCCTGTGTTGTGTTGGTGATAATGTTCTCGCTGCCGATGTTCCGTAGCGCCCGTGCGATTTCGCAAAGGAGTAATTGCGCCTCCCAGATGCGGCGGATCGGCACAGCGCAAGCTCAATATGCAGCCGACCACCAGGGCTTTCTGCCATATCAAAAACCACCGTCTGGTGCCCTTTGGTGGCAGGTCGCCCAGGAAGACAACCATAGTCATTCCAATACCCGTAATGATTTCTTGCTGGTCAAACAAGGTTATCTGCCCCTGAAAGTTTTCATTTGTCCGGGCAGTCCGCGCAAACCGCGAGTACGTATAACCCTTACTCCTGAAATGCTTCGGAAAAGATATGATTTTCCAGGTCGGGAACACATCAGCTATAGTTCCCGTTTGAGACTTGAGAAAGTCCGTCTGTATCGGGATAATCCCTCACAGATGTTGATTATGGCTGACTCGAATCCTCTTTTTGCACAGTTCGACTGCAAAAAAGACAACGAAGTGAACTTGTCAGCCAATCCGTCGCTGCTGCAGATCAATTCCCCCAACCATAGCGGCGAGGGACAAAACGTGTTGTATGGCGATGGACGAACCCAGTTTCATACCGCGCGTTACATGGGGGCGAGTATGGATGATATATACACGATCAGGGATATATCCTGCTATAGCGGCCGGGAACGGCCGGGCGGAGACGATGTCTTTACCGCTCCTTAGGAGGTGTAAATAAATAATCTTCGTAACCGATTATGCTTTGAAGAATATCTTCTTTCGGTACAAGAACCATAATACCAGCCATTTTATCATTACGACACAAAACGCCAAAACTATCGGCTGGACAACGCCAATATATTTAAGGACGCCGCCGAAGAAAAATTTTGCGGTAAAATTGAAATCAAAATAACGCTGTCCCACCCAAATCGCGATTGCGTTCATTCCGATTACAATCAGGAAAAACGACCACTTTTTATAACCCATGACATCGACGACCCAATATAATAAAGCCAACAGCAATAAACTCCATCCGCCGGCGAACAACACAAATGAACTTGTCCAGATGTTCCTGCTGATGAAAAAGAACTTGCCCCAGATATGTCCGGCCAGCAGGCTTATCAGGGACGCGATCAACAGGCCGGCTGCTTTACGATTGCCCGACCGACTCGAACGTAACCAGTGGCCCGCCAGTACTCCCATAAGCGCCGTCGAAAGCGATGGGAATGTGGAAAGTATGCCCTGTCGCTCATAAAGGCCCAGGCCGAGCTTTCCAGGCATTATAAGCTGGTCGATATATGTTGTCCGGCATTATTTGTGCCTTTCTGTATTTTTCCAATCAGGTCGTAATCACTACGCTCTATAATCTTTGCCGATACTATAGCGCCCGGCTCCGCAACGGAATCAATATCGTCCGCTATATAACATTCGCTGTCGATCTCCGGGGCCTGTCCGGCATGTCGGGCGATAAACCATTTTCGGTCCGGCTCCAGTTCCATCGTTGTTATTGTTTCCGGCGGTACGCTGTCAATTATAAGGCAATCAAGGCGATTATCAATTAAGGAATCAAGATGCTCGAAAGCGATTTCCTGCTGGGCGAGCATTAGCCGTTCCAGCCGTTCCTGTTTGACCTCTTCCGAAAGCTGTCCCTTTATTCGAGCGGCCGGGGTGTGTTCCTCAGCGGAATATTTAAAGCAGCCCAGCGCCTCGAAACGAAACTCGTGTACGAAATCGAGTAACTCAGCGAATTCCGAATCGGTCTCCGATGGAAAACCAACCATCATCGTAGTACGCAACGAAAGGCCGTCAATCGACTCTCGCAGTTTTGCAAGCAGTAGTTCCGTTCGGGTGCGGTCGATCCGCCGATTCATCAGTTTGAGAACACGGGTGTTGATGTGCTGGAGCGGGATGTCGAGATACGGCACAACTTTTTCACACTGTGCCATGGCGGTTATCTGGGCGTCGGTTACGGTTGCCGGATGGGTATAAAGTATCCGTAGCCATTGAAGTCCTTCGATACGATTGAGTTCCCGCAACAATTCCGCCAATTGCGCATCATAATCCAGGTCGATCCCATAACT
>DAOVXR010000114.1 GCA_030636065.1 Sedimentisphaerales bacterium
CCGGCTTACCGGGCGAGACGGAACCAACCATCGCCGGTGGAAATTTAATCCCATGGTTGAAGACACACAGAAAGAGGATCGTCCCACATATAAGATTCATCACAACCCCGGCCGATATGACAATCATTCGCTGCCAGATTGCCTTATTGCCGAAAGCCCGCGGGTTGTCGGACGGCGTGTCCGCGGCGACATCTTCCTGGCCTAACATTTTGACAAAGCCGCCAAGTGGAATAAGACTTATTCGATATTCGGTCTCGCCTTCTTTGGCTGAGCCGGACGGTATCACAAAACCCAGCGCGCCTTTACCGTCCTTGCCGTGGATGATTGTGGGCAATATGCTCACTTGATAACCGCCCTTGATTCTGCTTATCCCGATGAGAACCGGCCCGAAGCCGATGGAAAAAGCCTCGACCATAATCCCGACACTCTTGGCGGCGGCGAAATGGCCCAGTTCATGGACAAAAATAATCGCGCCAAAGCCGAGCAGTACCTTGCAGATATCCCAGGCTCGCTGAGGGTCTCTGATTACAAAAATTGCCAGCGCCACCATCAGGACAAGCATGATAGGCATTCTTTTTTTTGAGTTGTGTTCTTTAATTTCTACTGATTCCGTCATTCGTCTTTCCCTGTTTTTTATTTGTTCGTATATTAACTAAAACGTGTGTAATAGCATGCGCATTTGCGCTGGTCGGCCCTTTTTTTTGTCCGAATTTTCATTCGATTTTGGGCATTTTACGGTAATAATGCCCCGAAACAACAAGAAATCGTTAAAATTTATGTTGCCAAAAAGCAACACCACCGTAAATATGCGCGCTTTTGCGCATTAATTGCACATAATTGAGCATAATTGAACGGTTATTCATTTTGCGTTGGGTGGCACCTTTCTGTATTTCAGAGAGGTGTTTTAACCTGTTTTCTTCTTAAAAGTAACAGGCTCACTTCGTCGCGAGCATATTTATCCGCCTGCATTAATTGTTGTAAGTTCGGGTTTTCAATCCAGTTATGTTCGTTCATACAGCATTCGGTCAGCGCGGCGATCTGTGTAAAGCCGATTTGTCCTTTCCGGAAGGCCTCAACCGCTGATTCGTTGGCCCCATTGAGCACCGCCCCCGCCGTCCCACCACGGCCGGCGGCCTCAAAACCCAGCCTGATGGCCGGGAAACGCTGAAAATCGGGTGGTTCGAAGGTGAGTTGGCCGAGTTCATGCAAATTCAGCCGGCTGGTAGGACAGTTCAGGCGTTTCGGGTATGTCAGGGCATATTGTATCGGCAGTCGCATATCCGGCGGCGACATCTGGGCTATTACTGAACCGTCGCAAAACACTACCAGTGAATGAATTATGGATTCAGGATGGACCAAAACCTCGATTTGTTCCGGCCCCAGGCCAAAAAGCCAGTGGGCCTCGATTATCTCCAGCGCCTTGTTCATCATCGTGGCTGAGTCGATGGTGATTTTCGGCCCCATATCCCAGGTTGGATGATTCATAGCGTCAGAAAGGCTTGCCCGGTCGATTTCTTCGGCGGTGGCGGTGCGAAACGGGCCGCCCGAAGCGGTGATAATGACCTTTTCAACCTCGTTACGGCTGCCGGAGTGCATGGCCTGCAGAATCGCCGAATGCTCACTGTCAATCGGTAAAATAGTGGCTCCATACCGCTGGGCCATGGGCATCAGCAGCGACCCGGCAACGACAAGCGATTCCTTGTTGGCGATAGCGACAGTTTTGCCCGCTTTGGTAGCTGCCAGAGTAGCCGGCAACCCGGCCGCACCAACCACGGCCGCGATTACAATATCACAGTCGGGATCAACCGCCAACTCGACCAGGCCGTCCGGGCCTGCGAGAATTTCGGTGTCTGAGCGCCTCTCGACGGCCTTTTCCAAATCTTTCAGGTGTGTCGGGTCGGTCAGGACGACTTTTTTCGGCTGGTATTTACGTACCTGCTCGGCCAAAAGCCGCCAGTTGGAATGCCCGCTGATGGAAATAACCTCATAATCCCCGCCGAGCGAATCAATTACCGTTAGGCTGTTACGGCCAATGGAACCGGTCGAGCCTAAAATGGCAACACGTTTTTTATTCATATCCATAGCCCACCCAGTATATTGCAGACAGGCTGTTATTACAACGAAAAAACGCAACCACTGGATTCCCCCTGCTCTGTCGCATTTTGAGACAGTGCTTGATTTTGGCACAAAAACCGGTAACATTGTGTAAAAATGAACAGTGAACAGGAGTATTAACGTGGGATTTCAGGATCGAAATTATTCTCATAAACCCCAGGGCTTTGGCAGTGGCGGTGGGTTCGGCGGCGGCGGAATGCAACAAGGTGGTATGGGAATATTTCTCCCAAGAATCACACCTATGGTGAAATATCTGCTGATTATCAATGTCGCGGTGTTTTTTCTTCAGTCGGTGCGGCCGGGCGGTTTGGAGGAATGGTTCGCTGCGAGCGGGGGAACCTATATGGAGGCCTTGCAGATTTGGCGACTGGTAACGTTTCAGTTTCTGCACGGCGGCACAAGTCATCTTGTGTTCAATATGTTGGGCTTGTACTTCCTCGGAACTATCCTGGAGCGAAGCTGGGGCTCGAAACAATTCCTTTATTTTTATCTTATCAGCGGAGTAGTAGGGGGATTATTATTTGTTGTTGCCAATACCTTCGGTGCTTTTGGTGTTTCATATCTGGTTGGTGCTTCCGGCGGGATACTGGCGTTGCTGATGGCCTGCGCGATACTCTTCCCACATATTAAGGTGCTGTTGTTTTTTATTGTGCCGGTAAATATCCGGGTGATAGCGGCAGCTTTGGCCCTGATCTATTTTTTCAGCGTACTAAGGGATTATAACGCGTTCGGCTCGAATGCCGGGGGCGACCTGTGCCATCTGGGCGGTATGGCAACAGGATTTGTGTGGGTAATGGGCCGAGGTCGTTTTACTGCGTTATGGCGGAAACATCAGACAGGCGCTTATCAACGCAAAATCGAACAAGTGGAAAAGACACAGTTCGAGGTGGACCGTATTCTGGCTAAGGTTCATCAGCAGGGATTGCAAAGCCTGTCGCGTAAGGAAAAACAGATTCTGCAGAGAGCTACGGAAGATCAGAAGAAGTATTAGAGAAGAAAGTTGTGAGTTGTGAGAAAAGAGGGAACGAGGAAACGGGTGAACAGGTGGACGGGTGAACGAGAAAAGAGGGAACGAGGGAACGAGGAAACGGGTGAACAGGTGAACGAGAAAAGAGGGAAGAGAAGAAGAGTTGAACGTCCAACATTCAACGCTCAACATTCAACGTCGAATAAAGAGAACAGAAGAAACAAAGATAAGAAAAATACAGAAAATATTTAACCACGGATTAACACGAATTAAGAGAAGAGAAAAACATAATCCGCAGATTACGCAGATTTCACGGATTAAGAGGGTCCGCCACAGGCCCACCCTACAGGGCTAATACCATCGCCTGTCTCATGGCGAGTACATCAGACGCTGCCACCCATTACAAATTCAATTAATAAATAATAATTTAAAAAACAAAATCATTCCGTAAAAGCGGACAAGATAGTGCATTAGGCATTCTTGAGAACATCTTGAGCCTGTTTGTATGTTTAGGTTAGTCCGCTACCTGAATATACAAGTAGGCTTTTTCTATGCCCATTTGTGTATTCAGGCAGGAATTACACAGATGGGCTTTTCTATTGGTCACGACTGATATTAAGGCCCCAGAGACACGGCGTTCTTATTAGTAGTAATTTGTTTATGAAAATCAAAGTGGCCAGACAATTCCAGGATTTAATCTTTCCCCTGACGGATCAGGAAAAGTCTGCGCTTGAGAAATCTATTTTGAGGTACGGTGTGAGAGACAGCCTGGTTGTTTGGGAGAATGGGGCGAATTACCTGATAGACGGCTTACATCGTTGGGAAATAATACAAAGGCATAAGATCAGCGAATATCAAGTCACTAAACTACATTTCGACAACAAGCATGAAGCAATAAATTGGGTGATAGATAATCAATTGGGCAGGAGGAATTGTACGCCGGATGCTATATCTTATCTTCGTGGGGTTCGATACCAGAATGAGAAGCAAAACCACGGCGGGGATAGAAAATCAAGTGGTAACAATTGCCACTTGAATACGGCGGAGAGATTATCTGAAGCTTATAAAGTCAGCCCTAAGACAATCAGAAATGATGAAAAATATACCACCGCTGTTGAAGCCGTTGCAAAAATATACCCTTCACTCGAAAAACGAAGGGATGTAAAGCGTAAGATACTGACCAGGCAGATCAGTGCATCGAAAAAGGACATCATAGAATTATCACAATTGGCTCCGACTCACATCAAGCAGGTCGTCTCTGGGGCCAAAGAATTGTGGCAGGTCAAAATTGAGATAGAGCAACAAAGAAAGAAGCGAAAAAAGAAATCTGTAAGGGTAGTATTGCCAGAAGACATCAAGCTATATCTTGGAGATTGCATGGAGATACTACCAACGTTGAAAGAGAACTCGATAGATGCTGGTCTTCTTGACCCCGCATACGGTGTAGGATTCGAAGGCAAAGAAGATGATAATTTCACACCGGCGCACATCGAGAAGTACAATCTGATTGAAAAGGCCCATTTTATTGGCAACAGAAGTGCCGCATTAAAAGCGGGGCTTTATGATCTATCATATGAGGGAGCAAAAAAGTACCAGCAGAAATGCCTAGAGTGGGGCCGTGAATTGATCAGGATTATAAAGCCAGGAGGTCACATATTGTCCTTCTGTTCAACAAGGATGTACCACCGGATGGCTTGTGGATTAGAAGATGCGGGATGGGAAGTCAGGAATATCGTGATGTGGCCGTTTGGAACGGGTTTTCCGACGTGGACCCCGGTTTCCCAGCATATTGACAAGATGCATGGGAAGAAGGGAGTGGTAGTCTGCGAGAATCCCAATCGCAAGAACAGGATCAACTGGGACAAAAATGAGAAGCAGATTGTCGCCCCTGCAACGGCTGAGGCAGAGCAATGGGAGGGATACTACGGCAACGTGAAGAACAGCTTTGAGCCAATTTTGCTGGCGAGAAAACCGCTAAGCGAAAAGACCGTCGCAGAGAACGTCCTCAAGTGGCACACTGGCGCCCTGAACATCCAGGCATGCCGCATACGTAATAATGGTCAGGAGTCTGGCAATGGTCGTTTCCCCGCTAATGTCATCCTATCACCGGAATCGGCGGAGGTGATAGACCAACAGGCCGGCCACAACGTATCACAGTATTTCTATTGCCCAAAGCCCTCGGAGAAAGAGAAGAATTGGGGATGTGAAGATACCGGTAATACGCATCCCACGATTAAGCCAGTGAAGCTCCTCAGGTGGTTGTTGGATTTGGTCGCTCCACCTGGCTCTACTGTAATAGACATCTTCTGTGGCAGTGGGACCACTGGCATGGCATGTGCTTTGAACCACCTCAAGTTCGTTGGAATAGAAAAAGAAAAGACATATTACCAGATAGCCAAGCAGAGAACCATGGCTGCTTATAAAGAACAGCAGAGTAATAAGAACTAGCAAAATAAGGATTTCGTAACGAGTGTGTTTTTATTTTTAAGTAAGGATGTATAGTTATGCCAAAAATGAGCATGAAAGAATTGAACAAGTTTATGAAGAACAATCCAGATACGCCTGCTACTCAGTTTATTAAAAAGCAGTTGGGAGAACCTCCTGCCCCTGAGCCAAGTACAGGCGGTTGCTCAGAATTGATTACCGGGCCTGCTCAAATACGAAACACTGCTTCGGATTTGATGGCAGAAAAAATCAATATACTCCACCATGAAGTATTAGATGGCTTTAAGAACATATGTATTAAAGCTATAAAAATTGGTGAAATATTAGTCGGGCAAAAGGATGCTCTCAAGCATGGAGAATGGTTTGATTGGATCGATAGTCAACTGGAAATAGGGCCCCGACAGGTGGAGAATTATACGAAAATCTATTTTCAGCGGAAAGCCGTACTGGAATCGATGAGAGAACTGGCAAAAACTGGTGTAAAACCTTCTATCCGTAAGATGCTGATGGCTGCCACCAAAAAAGATACCTGAATTTTAATCTGAAGTGCAACAAAACGCAAGTTGCAAAACCCATCGCGTTTAACGTCCGATAGAGTAAATATCAACAAAAACTCTAAATTAAAGGACGCAACGCAATGGGCTATCAACATCTTAGCATTGA
>DAOVXR010000203.1 GCA_030636065.1 Sedimentisphaerales bacterium
CAATTATATGGTAGAATGCAATATTGGTGGCAAAATTGGATGAAACCATGTCCGAATTTTGCCTGTTATAGAAAATTGCTTGTGAACAAGGGCAACAAGTTTGTGTGGGCTGTGTTTTTACATAATTGCGACACAGCCTGATCGCCCTGGGTAAAAGGAATAATATATTTTTACGCCCTGAAGGGGCAAAATAAAGTCCGCCGCAGGCGGGTAAAAAGCGTGAACGATTACGAGTATCTTTTAAAGTGGGAGGCACACTCCGTGTGGCGATCTTATTCGAAAGGTTTTACAAAATGAAATATTATCCCACAATCAAATTGTTGGTGCTGGTACTTCTGATCGTTTGCCGGTTAGCCGGTACGGCGGGAGCAAACAGCGATGACGTAATAACACAAGCCAGGGAGATTCTCGATGCCACCGGCACACAAGGCGGCATTGTGGTCCATCTTGGCTGTGGTAACGGGAAGCTGACGGCAGCCCTTCATGTTAATGATCGCTATACGATTCACGGACTCGAAGCAGACCCGGTCAGGGTTGCCAAAGCGAGAGACTATATCCGGGCGAAGGGCATTTACGGCGCCGTCTCTGTTGAACGGCATTCAGGCTCGACTTTTCCATATACCGACAACTTAATCAACCTGATTATTGTACAGAATGCTGGTACAGTCGCTATGGATGAAGTGATGCGAGTACTGGCCCCCGGAGGCGCGGCCTTCGTTCAGCGTAACGATAAATGGGAAAAGGTCGTTAAAGCAAGGCCCGACAATATTGACCATTGGACTCATTTTCTACATGATGCAAGCAACAACGCGGTTGCCGACGATTCGGTTGTTGGTCCGCCGCGAAGTCTCCAGTGGGTTGCGCCGCCATTGTGGCTTCGAAGCCATGAAACACCATCGGGGATTCAGTCGCCCGTCTCGGCTGCCGGTCGTTTGTTTTACATTCTGGACAATGGTCTTATCGGCATTGTTGATGAACGGCTGCCCGACCGCTGGCTGCTCATTTGCCGAGACGCTTTCAACGGCAGGTTGCTATGGAAAAAGTCGCTCGACTTTTGGGGCTGGCGCCAGTGGAATCTGAAGCGATACGAGGGAAAAGACTGGACAATACTGCGTGATGCGCGGGTCGATATGCCTGCCGCAAACCAGCGACGGATCGTCGCCAACGGCGATCGAGTCTATACAACACTCTCATACCAGGCTCCCATGTCGATCCTGGATGCGGCCACGGGTAATATCATCACCACAGTCAAAGCGACTGATGGCACGAAAGAAATCCTGGTTAGCGATGGTATCGTCGTTGCCTATACTCAGGAAACACCAGAAGGCATCGCTCGTCGCGGTGGAGCCGGGAAAACAGCCAAAGCAAAAGCGGCACTGGTCGCTGTCCACAGCCGGACGGGAAAGGTACTCTGGCAAAAGCAGATCGGTCCCATCCGTCCTTTGGCATTGGCGATTGACAACGGACGGGTCATCCGTCTGAGCGGGAAAAATCTGATCGCACTCAATTTGAAGGACGGCCGTGAGTTATGGATGGTTCGACCGAAACAGACCACACCGAGGACGCTTCTTACCGTTGACGATGTTGTGGTTATGCAGGGCGGAAAGTTTGTTGCCGCTTATGACGCGACCAACGGCAAACTGCTCTGGGAAAAAACCGTACCGCCGATAAAAGGGGGAGAAAGGGACGACCTGTTCGTAATCGACGGACTGGTTTGGCGCGGAATGCTTACTGTGGACGAGAGCGGGAAGCCGGTGCGTAAAAGCCCGGATGTACTGGTTATCGGTTGGGACCTTCGTTCGGGCGAGGAGAAAAAACGGATACTCGTTAATAACCTGCGAAGTCCGGAACATCATCATCGTTGTTATCGCAACAAGGCAACCGTCCGGTATCTGATAAGTTCTTACGAAGGCGCTGAGTTCCTCGATTTTCAGGCTGATAACCATTCCCAGAACAACTGGCTTCGTGGTGCATGCGGGAACGGCATGATGCCGTGCAACGGTATGTTGTATATCCCGGCGGATCAGTGTTTCTGCCAACCCGGTGCGAAGTTACTGGGATACGCGGCGGTAACAGCCGAGCCTGACATCGCCGTCAAGCCTGTAGCGGATAAAAACCGCCTTGAGAAGGGGCCGGCCTACGGAGCAATCTCGAATACAAGCCCCAACCCTGATAACGACTGGCCAACATACCGCCACAACGCGGCTCGTAGCGGCACGACACGCACCAGTGTCCCATCCGATGTGGCAATCAATTGGAAGGTCATGCTGAAGGGTACGCTGACAGCCCCGGTGGCTGCCGGTGGTAAGGTGTATGTTGCCAGGCCGGATACGCACACACTATACGCATTGAATATGGCAAACGGCAAAACAGTATGGCGGTTCACAGCAAATGGACGTATCGACTCGCCTCCGACTATCTATCGAGGGATGGTGCTTGTCGGGTCTAAAGACGGATATGTATATTGCCTGCGGGCGTCGGACGGACAGCTTGTGTGGCGGTTTCTTGCTGCGCCGATCGATCAGCGGATCGGCTATTTCGACCAGGTCGAATCAACCTGGCCGGTCCACGGCAGTATTCTTGTAGATAACAATCCTTCGACAGATTCAGGTCAGGCCACGGCATACTTTACGGCAGGCCGATCCACATATCTAAACGGTGGAATCCGCGTCTATGGCCTTGAACCGGCTACGGGGAAAATTCTCCATAAATGTATCCTGGAGGGACCACATCCAACCGTGGACGGTCAGCGCGATGTCGCGTTTTTCATTCTTGGCGCCAATTCGGACGTGCTCGTCAGCGAAGGTGGATTCCTGTATATGCGACAGAAGAAGATGACCCCGAATTTGGAGGAGATTAAAGTGGAGGTGCTTTCGAGTAAAGGCGCCCAGGATGTCGGGACGCATATTTTCTCGACAGCCGGTATGCTGGACGGCTCATGGTACAATCGTACGTTCTGGATGTACTCGAAGCGATGGCCCGGCTTCCAGTTAGCGAACCAGGCCCCGAAAAGCGGACAACTACTTGTAGTCGATGACAAAAAAACTTATGCCGTCCGCATGTTCTATCGCCGTAACGCGCACAGCCCGATGTTCTTTCCGGGAAAGGAAGGCTATCTGCTGTTTGCCGATCTCAATACGAACGAGCCGCAGATATTTGGCGAAAAAGGATCACTCAAGCCGGCCAAATGGCTGCCTCAATCCGACTACTGTACACACCCACGCGATAATAGGATACGAAATCTGGAAAGCGAGGCATTCGGACTGGACAAGATGATCGGCTATACGCGAGCGGAGCCGCCGGTCTGGACGCAATGGATGCCGGTGCGAATCCGTGCTATGGTGAAGGCGGACGATATATTATTCGTAGCCGGCGCTCCGGACGTGTTCGATTCGAAAGACCCATACTCCGCGTTCGAGGCGCGTAAAGGAGCGCAGCTTGTGGCCGTTTCGGCTATGGACGGGAAGAAACTGTTCGAAATGCCGCTTGAGTCCCCGCCCGTATTCGACGGCATGATCGCGGCGGATGGTCGCCTGTTCGCCTGCCTGCGGGACGGAAGTGTTGTGTGCCTGACCGGAAAATAATTATCACAAACACGTAGTTATATTAGCCCCTGCTGTTAAGCAGGGGTCTATCCCACGATTTTACATCGGGGGATTCTTCTTTTCGTTATCACTGAAAGGGCGAAAGAAAACTGGACATTATCGAGTACATCTGGATTGTCGTAAGCCTGACAATACTATTTGTTTGGTTCAGACAAACGCGGTGGGGCCGCCGTGCTTTTGAGTCTGCCCCTGTGCGCGAATACCCTGTCGAAATCGGCGAGATACTGCTGATCGCCTTTTGTTATATATGTATGAACCTTTTGGCCTTAAAGGCGCTGGGCGACAGGCAGGATTGGAGTTGGGACAGACAAAACCGATTTGGAATTGTGCTTTTGGTTGGCCAGTTGATAGTAGCGGCAGTGATATTAGTTATGGCCCGGTTTCGTTTCAGGCGTGGTCTTTGTGGATTTGGGCTGACGACACGGCAATTTGGAAAAACGTTTTTATTGGCCGTTTTTTATTCTGTTACGATTTTTGGCCTGATGTTTTTTGTTCTTGCGGTAACACTTTACCTTAGTAGTGCTTTTGGTTATCCTGATATACAGAAGCATCCTTTTTTGGAATTGTTGGAGAAGGGCCCTCCTTTTGTCGGCACGGTTATTTTGATTGTTTCGCCTGC
>DAOVXR010000016.1 GCA_030636065.1 Sedimentisphaerales bacterium
CCGGCCACCGTATCGCGAGGGTTGGACCCTTTAGTTATCGCGTGGGGCAAAGCCCCACCCTGCAAACTCAATATAAAATAAACAATGAAAAGTGGTGAGTGGTGAGTGGTGAGAAATATGGAAGAAAAGAGAAGTGAAATACCAATGGCGAACACAAGAGCACCTCTCTGAAATACAGAAAGGTGGCACCCAAGAGAAAAAGTGGAGAGTAATATGCCACAATCGAAAAAAGTGATTAAAACCGTAATACAAATTGTCCTGGTGCTGATTGTCCTTGTCGGCGGCGTGGTCGCGGCGAGGGCGCTGATCGCTATGCGCAAGCCGCCGCAACGAAAAGAACAAAAAGTGGTTCCGCCGTTAGTTAAAGTGGAAACCGTACGAAAACGGGACGTTCGAATGCTTGTACGCGGTAACGGAACGGTAAGGGCAAAGACCCTGGTGCAAATTGTGCCGCAGGTGCCCGGCAAAGTAGTGGCAGTCCATAGCCAACTGTTAGACGGAGGCTTTGTCAACAAAGGAGAAGTGCTCGTAACAATTGATCCGAGAGATTACGAATTGGCGGTTCAACGCGCCGAGGCGGGTGTGGCTCGCGCACAGGTAAAACTCGATATGGAAAAAGAAGAGGCCGAGGTCGCCCATCGTGAATGGGAACAATTGCACGCCGATAAACAGCCGGCCTCGTCGCTGGTATTTCGTAAGCCACAGATTCGCCAGGCCAGGGCGGAACTGGCATCAGCCCAAGCGGAACTGGATACCACAAAACTGAATCTGGAACGGACACGAATATCACTGCCATTCGCAGGGAGGGTGATTACCAAAAACGTGGATATTGGTCAATACGTGGTGATGGGGCAACCCGTGGCGACAGTATATGGCACAGAAGCAATAGAAATTTCAGTACCATTAGAAGACAGAGAACTGGCCTGGTTAGATGTGCCGATGAACGCAAATATGGTATCGCAAAACACTCAAGGTAATACGCAATCCGAGACTGAGGTAATCGCTGATTTCGCGGGAGCAAAACACCGTTGGCAGGGGCGAGTCGTACGCACCGAAGGACAAATAAACCCTAAAACCCGAATGGTCCATATAGTAATAGAAGTAAAAAAACCATTCGAACAAATCGCCGGCAACGCGGTACTGCAACCTGGTATGTTTGTTGAAGTGGCTATAACGGGCAGAACACTGAAAGACGTGTTCGTGATTCCACGTTCGGCAGTCCACAATATTGACGAACTTTGGGTGGCACAGAACGGCAAATTATACATTCGCAAGGTCGAGATCGCTCGCCGAGATAAACGTTTTGTTTATGTAACGGCTGGCCTCGAAGAAAAAACCGACATCGTAGTCAGTAATCTCGATATAGTTACAGATCAGATGAAAATCAGAACGATTAGAAGAGTGGACGAGTAAAAGAGTAAAAGAGTAAAAGAGTAGAAGGGTAGAAGGGTAGAAGAGTGTAAGAGTATGAATGAACTTGAACAAAGGCAAGGCATATTAGGCTGGTTCGCGTCCAACCATGTGGCGGCTAACCTGATGATGCTGACAATTATGGGAGCGGGCCTTTTATCGCTGAAATCGATTAAGGTCGAGGTCTTTCCCGATATGAGCGTGAATGTAATCACGATCAGCGTACCATATCTCGGCGCAACTCCGGCAGAGGTGGAAGAAGGCGTATGTCAGCGTGTGGAAGAAGCGGTGGCAGGGATCGAAGGTATTAAACGTTTGAGTAGCACGGCATCCGAGGGAATAGGCACCATAACAGTGGAAGTCGAAGAATACGCGGACGTCAAAGAAGTACTGGACGACGTCAAAGCAGAGGTTGACCGTATAATAACGTTTCCAAAAGAGACGGAAAAACCCATTATCAAAGAAATTACAACGCGGCATCAGGTTATCACGTTAGCGATGTTTGGCGATGTGCCCGAACGTACACTAAAAGATTTGGCTGAGACGATATATGATGACCTGACCGCTATGAAAAATATTTCACAAGTGGAAATCACCGGCGTAAGGCGTTACGAGATATCAATCGAGATATCGGAAGAAACACTGCGAAAGTATGGACTGAGTTTCGAGGCGGTTGCAGATGCGGTGCGACGCTCGTCACTGGACCTGCCGGGCGGCTCGGTCAAGACCGAGGGCGGCGAGATACTGGTTCGGGCAAAAGGGCAGGGATACACAGGAAAAGATTTTGAAAAAATAGTGGTACTGGCACACAATGACGGTACTAAATTGCGTTTGAGCGACATCGCGACTGTAGTAGATGGCTTCGAGGATTCCGACCGAACAGCAAGATTCGACGGCAAACCGGCGGCACTGATTAACGTGTTCCGCGTAGGAGAACAGGGCGCGCTTGACGTCGCCAATACCGTCAAAGAATACGTCCGGACCAAACAGGCTCAATTGCCGGAAGGCATATCCATCGCTACGTGGTTCGACCGATCATCGTATCTGCGCTCCCGGTTAAATCTGCTCAAACGTAATGCTATCTACGGCTTAGGTCTGGTGGTGCTGTCCCTGGCATTTTTTCTGGATGTCAGAGTCGCGTTCTGGACGGCGTTGGGGATTCCGATTTCATTCCTCGGAGCTTTCGCACTACTGCCCCATTTCAATGTCTCAGTGAATATGATCTCCCTTTTTGCCTTTATCGTGGCGCTTGGGATTGTGGTCGATGACGCGATTGTCGTTGGCGAAAACATTTTCGCCTATCGCCAAAAAGGAATGGACCGCGTTCAGGCGGCAATAAAAGGTGTAAAAGAAATGGCATCTCCGGTTGTTATCGCGGTGCTGACAACAATGCTCGCGTTTGTGCCGATGCTGTACACCACCGGAATAATGGGCAAAATGATCAGGAACATACCTGTCGTGGTAATCAGTGTGTTCGCATTGTCGCTGGTGGAGGCGCTGCTGATCCTGCCGGCACATCTGTCGGCGGGCCGAGCCAGGAAGACACTTGGGCCGATAGGACGTGGGCAAAAGCGAATGCGTGATTGGCTGGATCGTCTTGTCGGGGTGGTATTCGCAGGGCTGCTGGAACGTTTTTTGGTATGGCGATATTTGATACTCGCCCTGGGACTGGCTGTTTTGACAGCGACAATCGGTTTTATCGCCGGCGGACATTTGAAATTCACGATGATGCCCAAGGTTGACGCGGACAATATATGGGCGTCACTGACTATGCCGCAGGGTACTCCGCGAGAACAGACCGAGGCAGTTGTTCGACGTCTGGAAGACGCCGCCGAAAAGGTTCGGAAAGAACTCGAGGCCAAACGCGACAACGGCAACCCTGCCCTCTTTCGGCATATTGCCACTAATATCGGTAATCAGCCGTTTGGGCAATCCCGCGGCGGACCCGGCCGCAGGGGAGGCTCCACGAGCGGGTCGGGAACAGGGCATCTCGCTGAAGTTAATATTGAACTGCTCAGCAGTGAAGAACGTGAAATTTCGTCAACCGCGATTGCCAACCGCTGGCGTGAGGCTGCGGGGGAAATTCCGGGTATTTCATCGTTGACCTTTACGGCTTCGCTTTTCTCGGCTGGCGACGCGGTGAATATCGAACTTTCTCACCGTAATTTCGATACACTCCTAACAGTGGCTGACGAACTCAAGAATACATTGGGCGGCTATCAGGGAGTAAGCGATATAGCCGACAGTTTCGAAACAGGCAAACTGGAATTGAAGCTCTCACTAAAAGATGATGGTCGTGTGCTGGGCTTGACTTTGTCCGATCTGGCACGTCAGGTACGTTATGGATTTTACGGCTACGAAGTTCAGCGTGTTCAACGCGGGCGGGATGATATTCGCGTAATGGTCCGTTATCCACAAGAACAGCGAAAAAGCCTTGCGGACATCGAAAACATGCGAATCCGACTTACCGACGGCGTGGAAGTACCGTTCGTAACCGTGGCCCAGGTTCGACAGGGACGCGATTACGCGGCAATCAATCGGGCCGAACGACGACGGATTGTGAGCGTAACAGCGGACGTCGATGAAAATGTCGCCAACGCCGGCGAGATAAACCAGGATTTAATGAAAGATGTTCTGCCGCGACTGAAACAGGAATATCCCGGCCTGACTTATGATTTTCAGGGCGAGCAGAAGGAAAAAAGTGATTCCATGCAAACACTTTCGTATAACGCAGCTATAGCATTATTGGCGATATTCGCTCTGCTGGCAATCCAGTTCCGCAGTTATATTCAACCGGTTATTATTATGTCAGCGATACCTTTCGGGCTTATCGGCGCCGTATTAGGACATATTCTTATGGGATATAACCTGACGATGCTTTCACTGTTTGGGATAGTGGCATTAACAGGGGTGGTGGTGAACGACTCACTTATCCTGGTCGATCTTGTCAATCGTCAGCGACGTTCGGGCGGTATTCTAACGGAGGTGGTACGGGATTCGGCGGTACGGCGGTTTCGTCCGATTATCCTGACAACACTAACAACCTTTTTAGGGCTGACGCCAATGATACTTGAAACAAGTCTCCAGGCGAAGATACTGATACCTATGGCTATTAGTCTGGGTTTTGGTATAATCTTCGCTACGGCGATAACTCTGGTGTTGGTTCCCGTGCTTTATATGATACTGGAGGACATAAAAAAGCTGATTTGAGTATTATTTATCCAATATGCGTAAAAGCGACCAAAAACGATTAAAGCGAAAACTTGCCGGCCTGAGCGAGGCCCATCGGAAACGGCTGTACAAACAGGCAGCAAGACTTCGCAAAACAGCTCAGATCAAAGCCGGAAGAAAATCGACCGGGCCAAATGAAAATGCCCGCGATTGGCAGTCCGCGGACGAGTCGATTTCTTTTGAAAAACGCTCCGGGCCGGCTCCGATGTCGCTGGAAGACTGGGTACTCAGGCTGCTCGAAAAGAAACATCTCGACATCGAACGGACAACACCTGAGCTACCTGCCGAACTGTATCACGGGACTGTAATTTCCACAGGGGCAGGCCGATGTCAACTGCTCTATGAGCAACACCTCCGCGACGCCATATTACGGCCCGAACTGACCGTGGCACAACGCAGCGACCTGGCTACCGGCGACGTTGTCGATTTTTCCGTCTCGGCAGACGGTACGCATATCGTCGAACAGGTTCACCCGCGTAAGACGATTCTTTCACGTCCGGACCCACACGATTCGCGGCTGGAGCGGGTGATTGCCGCCAATATCGATATTGCCGTCATCGTATCGTCTGTCAAGGCTCCGCCGCTGAACACTAATATAATCGACCGCTATCTTTTAGCCATCGAACGGGGCGGGATCACACCTCTGATCTGTGTCAACAAAATCGATTTAATCTCGTCCGATGCCGACCTGTCCACATTAGAGAGTCGATTTTTAACCTATAAAGAAATGGGAATTACCGTAGTCTATTGCTCGGCTCTTGCCGGGGAAGGGATTGATAATCTGATGGAAAATCTGTCCGGGCGACTGAGTGTTTTTGTGGGCCATAGCGGCGTCGGCAAATCTTCTATTCTTAACGCGATTGATCCGTCGCTAACATTATCGACTAACAATGTGCGTAAAAAAAACCAGAAGGGCCGTCACACTACCGCCGCCACCACGTTGTATGACCTGCCACGCGATGTAAAAATCATTGACACACCTGGCGTGCGCAGTTTTGGTTTGTGGAAGATGAGCACGCGGGAGCTTCGCTGGTATTTCAGTGAATTCGATGCTTTCAGCAATCAATGCAAATTCTCCGATTGCTCCCACACACACGAACCCGAATGCGCCGTCCAGCAAGCCGTTACAGATGGGAAAATTCAATCGGTACGTTATGAAAGCTATTGCCGTATTCTCGAAACACTCGCCAGAGAAAAGTAACGATAACACCTTTTACAATTCCCGCTGATATTTTTCCAGGAACAGTTTTTTTATGGCCGCCAGTGCTTTTGTCCGGCGATTTTCGCCCCACGGCAAAACCGCGATAACATTACTGATTGTCTCATCAATTTGTACCTCGCCTTCCCGCAGCAGCCAAATCTTATCAATATCGCTGCGTTTAAGCCCCTCCACAAGGATTAAATCGTACTTGCCGCCCAGTTGAGCTATCGCGTCATCAATGGTCAGGGGTTCTTCCAACCGTTTTTTGGTAAAGACCAACTCCTCATTATAAGCTAAAACTGATGCTCCCGACCTGAAAAAACGATCCGTATCGCTTCCCTCCCGATCCGATTCTATCGGCTCATGCGAATGTTTCACCACCGCCACTCGCATTCCTTTGCCGACAAAAAAGTCCAACAGCCCTTCGATAAGAGTTGTCTTGCCGGAATTCTTGAAACCGCTGATCCCTATAACCGGTATTTTCATCTTGTTTTACTTGAGTAATGAATCCGTCGAAGGTAATTCGAGATTGGAATAATTGACCGGTTCGCTTGGTGGCGATGTACGGTCGAGTTTGCCTGATCCGAGGACTACTCCGATCCGATCGTTTTGTTCCGCGAGCCGATCCATCATAGAACGCAGGTCCGCCAACTGTTTTTCCATCCGCGAGAACAGTATTTTATCAATTTGGCCGTTCAGTATGGTTTGCATTGCCATACGACTGACAAGATCGAATTTGCGATTCATACTACCGATCTGTCCGATTGTTCGCTTGACCCTGACAGCCAATTTCGGCCTGACGCGATAGATTTTCGTAGTGGTTCTGGTCAGTTCTATCGAGCGAACGATTTCCAGAGTTGTGCCCGCGGATTCGTTCAGGCTCCGCCATTGGTGAATCAGATCGCAGCATCTTTCGAGTGCGATTCGAAGTTCATTTAAATCTTCAGGCGTTACGCTTCGATGGATAACAGAGTTGGGGTCGCACTGGTCTTTTTTTGCTTTTGCCGGCGATGATTTGTTTTCCGTTTTGGTTTCTGTTGTTGTGGCGGTTTGCCCGGTGGATGTTGACGTTGCGGGTTTGACTACCGCAGCCAAAACGGACAGGTCCTTAAGTGGATAACCACGTCCGCCATAATGATAGGGATAATCCAATATCGCGAACACTCGCTGAGTTACCTGGGGATGATACCGCCACTGCCAATATTTGTTTGGCTGTTCCCATTTGACCTGGTTCGGCTTTTCAGGCTGGGCAGGGTCGGGATTCGGGTCGGGGTGCAACGGCACTGCCGGCAGAATCTCCGGTTCTTTGGTATCGGTATTGGGATCGATTTGTTTGTCGGTTTCGTGACCGACCGCCTGCGAAGATTTCTTATCCGGTTGATCCGTTGACGCCGACTCCCGTTGACCCCGGACCGGTAAAATAATGACCGCAAGTAGTATGAAAATATAGACAGCAATTTTCATGTTGTTCACCGTACCTGTAAAAAGCATGAACGGTTACAGAACTTTTATTGATCAGCCTTGTTTTTTAATCAATAATTCGGCGACTTTCTTTCCCGACTTCAGCATACCGCCGAAGATCGGCCCCATCCGGGGGATATTATACGTCGCGCACACCGACATTCCGGTTACGTAAACGCCCGGATACACTTTCCCGGTCTTTTCAACGACCCCAGCCTCGGAAATCTCCACGTCCATAGGGCCTTCACCTATTTCCTGAGGATGAAAGTCTTTAACCTTTTTCCTGAGCATGTGGATAAGCTCCGCTGGGTGGCCGGTCGCTTCAATCACATATTTAGCGCCGATACAGAACGGATCGACGTGTAAATTCATCGCCCTTATGCAGGACGCGTTGACCACCAACCCCTTGACGGAGCCGTCTTTTATTACCAGGTCTTCCGCTTCGATAAGATTATATATCTCCGCTCCCGCCTGGCAGGCGCGATAACCCAGACCGGTCGCAAACTCAATCGAGTCGGCAGTATATAAATCACCCACTTTTTTGGTGGTTATACCGATTTCCTCCGGAATCTCGTTATCTTCGAAAACCACGACACTGCAACCAGCCGCCCCACCCCAAATGCCTCCGCCTACGGAGAGTTTCTTCTCAAGGACTACCGTTTTGACGCCTGATCGGGCCAGATAAAAGGCCGCCGCCAACCCTGCCGGCCCCGACCCCACGATAACCACGTCATTTTCCAGATGATCTTGCAGTCTCCTGTAATATTCCCCGATAATTGCCTGTGATATTTCTGTTTCTTTCATATTCGCGTTGTCTTTTCACCTTTCCAACTCAGTTAGCCTTGTAATATAACTTCTTTCCCTGTGTTTCTTTCGTGATTTTACCGGCTGTTGACAAATCTTCAAGGAATTTTATTACTTCGTTTCGATGAAGCCCGAAAACATCGGCAATGTCCTCCAGTGAGCAGGGCCGCCGGCTTAGCAGATTCATAATGTCCTCACGCTTGGCAGCGAATATTTGCTGGGCGTGAACCTCTTGATAATCCGCTATAACCTCTGCATGGTCCGATATTATCGTCGCGTATTCTTCCATTTTCGCCGGCGAGACCGTCCGGGCAAAATCCTCCGTCGGAGGCCGGGTTACCGTATTAAGCTGCACCTTATCGGGGCCGATACGCCTGACACACTCGGCCAATCTGTTTATTTCGTCTTCCATCGTATTTATTCCGGCTGACAAAAACACTTCCAGCCAATATTGTCCCTTATACTCACGGCGCAACTGGACAAGCCCCTCCAGCATAACATCGAATGTTATTTCCGGATGGGGCCGATTAATCTTTTGGAATATTTCTTCGCAGCCCGCGTCTAATGACGGGACGATCAAATCCGCTTTCAGGATCGACTGCCGCACCTCCGGCTGCCATAACAACGAGCCGTTTGTAAGTACAGCTATGGGGATTGAGCTTATTTGTTTAATCTGCTCGAACAGTTCCCCTGTCCGCGAATACAGTGTCGGCTCCCCGGAACCGGACAGTGTGATATAATCGGGATTGGTGGATAGTTTTGCCTTTAATTGCTCGATAACATCTTTTATAGGCACCCATTCCTTCCGCTCGATTGTCTTGCAGGTTGTCCGCGCCAACTGACAATAGATACAATCATAGCTGCACGTCTTGAACGGCACAAGGTCCACCCCCAGTGAACGCCCCAGACGGCGGGACGGAACCGGTCCGAATACATATTGGGTCACCATTGACTTTATTTCCGTTAAACAGTACCTGTTGCAAGAGCTTTTTAAGTAGCCCCTGCTGTTAAGCATGTCCCAGCGAAGGCAGGGGCTGGGGCAGGGGTTCTTAATTCGTCATTATTATCACTGGGTGCCACCTTTCTGTATTTCAGAGAGGTGCTTCTGTACAATCCCTGGCATTTTTTAAAACTCGATTTTGGTTCCCGTGGAACACTCGAAAAAACCATCTGGAAGGGCCTGTGATATTTTTCGGACAGCTTCATCACCGGTGCAATGACACGGTCCGATACGAGCCACCTTAAAGCCGCGCAGCGCCTCGACTGTCTTTGTTATTCTTTCATCCGTAGCGTTTCCAAGGTGCATACCACCCAGAACAGCGTAAAATTCTTTGGCCCCGCTCAGTTCGGATATGTACTGTAAAGTATTGACAACCCCGGAATGAGCGCAGCCGAGTACCACAACTATTCCCCCAGCCGACTCGAAAAACAGCGACTGATCGTCAACCAACGGATCAGGCTTTTTTTCTTCGGCATCGAGAAAGAACGGCCCACTCACCTGCTCGAAATCGGTTACTCGTTTCACCGGGCCGCTAACTGTTATGCCCGGAAAAACTTCTGTCGGCTTATCGGTATGAATAACACTGCCGCTGCTTTCGCGCTGGCACACCATCCGTACCGTCCGGTCCGGCATACCAATATCGTGGCCTGAATCGGAACCGTGGCAAACATATTTCGGTTTCAGAGCGTCCGGATGCAGATAAACTTTCGCCGCCGGGGCTACCTCCAAGACCTTATGCAACCCACCGGTGTGATCGTAGTGGCCGTGACTGAGAACAATCGCGTCTGTATCTTTCAGATCGATCCCAAGAATACGGGCGTTATCAAGCAGGATGTCGCTTTGTCCCGTATCGAACAGAATTTTAAGTCCCCCGCGTTTCCCGTCTTCTATCCAAAACGACAGCCCGTGCTCACTCATCAGCGTTTGGTCGCCGGCGGAGTTCTCCACTAACACGGTTATTCTAATGGTCACAAATATTTTCTCCGGCTTCCAGCGTACCTTCGACGTAAGCCTTGGCAAGTTCCTCGCAACTTACAGCCGGAGCGCCGATAACAACCGCAATCCCGTTCTGGGTAAAGAGTTGCTGAGCGCGCATACCCATACCACCGGCGATGATTACTTCCGCACCCTGTTCGTGCAGCCATTGCGGCAACACACCCGGTTGATGAGCGGGCGGCTGGTGTTTCTCTATTTTTGTAATTTCTTTTGTTTCCTGATCCACATCCACCAGCGCGAATTCTTCGCAGTGGCCAAAATGCAGACTAAGATTACCCTCAGCCAAAGGAATAGCTATTTTCATAAATCTATCTCCAAAATTACAATTGCTATCAATATATTAACTATTCAACACCTGAAAGACATTCTCCCAGAGTTTTCTGATATCGTCTGCCACGCCGTTATCGGTGTATTCCACTACGGACAGTTTGTTTATCTGCGATTGAGTGAACGCGTTATCATAACGCACATTGCCCGCCATTGCCACACCTTCCTGCCGGACCTGACCCTCGATTTTGCCTGCCATCTCAGCGTTCAGGTCCCACTTGTTTATACAGACCATCGTTTTAATGCCGAAATGTCGTGTCAGTTCCACTACTCTCTGCAAATCATGTTGGCCGCTTTGTGTCGGTTCGGTAACCACAAGCACCATATCCGCGCCTGTGATCGAGGCGATCACCGGACAGCCGATCCCCGGCGAACCATCGATAATAACCATTTCCAACCCTTGTTCCTCGACGATTTTCCGTGCCTCGTTACGGACCAGGCTCACCAGCTTGCCGGAGTTTTCTTCCGCGATACCCAGCCGTGCATGCACCATCGGCCCGCACCGCGTTTGCGACCTGAACCACTGACCGTTAATCGCCGGCTCGAACGCGACAGCGTTTGCAGAACAGGCCCTGACGCAGACTCCGCACCCTTCGCATGAAATGGGGTCGATACGATAATCGACGCCTGCCGCCTCGTCCGAATCCGAAGTACGCTTGACAGCCTCGAAACGACAGACCTCATAACACCTGCCGCACCGAGTACATTTATCCGTTATGATTCCTGCCCGTTTCCCGCCGCTGAAATCTTCGGTATGCTCAATCACCGGCTCCAGCACGAGATGAAGATCGGCAGCGTCCACATCGCAATCGGCCAACGCTTTATTCTTCGCCAGCGCCGCGAATGAAGCAACAATACTCGTTTTTCCCGTTCCCCCTTTGCCGCTTATTACGACTAACTCTTTCATCAAAACTTCCCTTCAGCTAAAAAACTTTTCGCGCCACCACAAAAAGTGTCCCCATGGGTTATCAAGTCTGTATTTATCGTTTTCCGGAACACCCGGCCAGGAATTGATTTCTTCCAAAAGTTCCGGACAAGGTTTATTCTCGGCTAATAATTCGTACGCGCATTTGGCAAGCACGAATTTTCTGTTTGCTTCCTTATCGTTCAGATTTTTATCGGGATGGAATTTAATTGCTGTTCGCCGGTAGGCCTTTTTTATTTCTTCTTTATTTGCCGTCTCTTCTACGCCAAGAACTTTGTATGCGATACGGCGAGCCTCCAGATCGCGGTCTATCCTTTCCATAAATTCCCAGTCGTCTCTTTTCACTTTTCAGTCTTTCAGCTTTTGGGCAATGCTTTCATATAAACCTGCGAAATCTTTCTTGTATTCCGGCAACGCATCGACAATCATTTCGCCAACCGAATAAGCCTCGGCAATTCGGCGGTCGTCCGGGACTTCCAGAATAATTTCAATCTTTTCCTTCGAACAATACTCCTTAACTGCCTCATCGCCCGAATCGCAACGGTTGATCGCTACAGCGAAGGGCACTTCAAGTACCCGCACCATTTCAACGGCAAGTTTCAGATCGTTCAATCCGAACGGCGTAGGTTCCGTTACCAGTATTATATAATCGGTATCCTTAACCGCCTCGATTACCGGACACGAGGTACCCGGCGGGGCATCGACAATGGTAACTTCGTTTGCAAGGGCTGCCTGCCTGACCGCGCCGATTAACGGCGGAGCCATCACCTCGCCAATCCTCAGCCTGCCCTGCGCAAAGCGAAATCCCTTTGCGCTGCCGATCTCAACAACTCCGATATCCCTGTCATCTTCTGTAATGGCGTTTTCCGGACAGAACAGCATACAACCACCACAGCTATGACACAACTCCGGAAAGACCAGCACTTTGCCTTTCAGGCATACAATCGCGCTATACTGGCAGACTTCGCCACAGATACCACAACCGGTACATTTGTCTTCATCTACTTTCGGTACCGGCACGCTAACCTTTTTACTACTTTCAATCTCCGGCTTGACAAATATATGACAGTTCGGCTCTTCCACATCGCAGTCCAGCAGTTCTACCGCCCTACCGTCATTTGACAGAACCGTAGTTAGATTTGTTGCGATTGTTGTTTTGCCTGTCCCGCCTTTTCCGCTGGCAATTGCTATCTTCATATCAGTTATAACTCCCTGCTCGTATTATTTATACACATCTCAATCGAAACCATCTACTTTAATCCAACCTTCCGCAGGCAATGAATCAAAACACACTGGCGTCGGATTTTCCCATTCGCCCCCGTCGTGGATTTCCCAGCGGGTATAGCGATTCAAAGGCGAAGCCGTCTTGTCTATCCGGAAACCGTCCGGGTGATAAGCGACCTGGACCTCCGTTGCCCTGAATTCCTGTTTCATCAACAATTCCTTTATTGAGATGCTATCCTAAGCCAGTTGATCGGCCCCGTTATATACCTGTTCAACATGAAGGACAACCGCCGCGACTCTTGGCAACCTGTCGGGTACCCATTCCTGCACCTCGTCGAACATCGGGCCGCTTGTCAGCCACTCGGTCGATCCTTTCACTTGAAAAGAGCCTTTTTCCTCATCAAGGACAACAAAAGCAAGTTTTTGGGTGTCCTGAATGTTTTTACGTGTCTTGCTGAAACGATTATCCGCGATCAGCACTGTTTCATCGTCAATTACTTTCAGGAATTTAATATAAAC
>DAOVXR010000293.1 GCA_030636065.1 Sedimentisphaerales bacterium
ACCAATCCGAAGTCCATACAAACTAAGAATAAAGAAAACAGGAAATTGCCATTCATCGCATGTGGAAAAGAAATCTGCTAATTGTTCGGTGGGCAACATCTTAACTGAAGAAGGCTCACGCGAACGAAGCTTGTCTATAGGGAAATCGGCAAAAGGGTTATCTGTGTATGGTGATAATAATCTGCGTTTGTGTGCATAGTTGAACAAGGTGCGGCATGTCGAGAGAATAAAGGCAATTCCGGTGGCGGTATAATTGCCCCGAGGTCCTTTTTTTTCGCCGCTACGTCCCCGTTTCTTATCATGCATATAACGAACAAACTCATCAACGGTTGATTCTTTTACCTGATCGATATTGTATAAGTTAGGCCTGCTTTTGATGAAATCAACAAAGTGATCCAGTGCAGCACGATAACGCCGCACAGTTCGCACCCTTAATCCGCGAGCCAATTTACAATGGTCCAGGAAATCATCGACCACCGTAGCAACGGACTTGGTCTGATAGTTGAATTGTGAGGGGCGGTTTTGCTCGAGATAGACGTTCACCTGACTGGCAGTGGCTTTAGCTGTAGCCAGGTCGCCATCAATCTTTTTCCGAACGGTTTTACCGTCATCACGAAAGTATATCCAATAGCTATTACCCCGGCGGTAGATACTGACCTTTCCCAACCGGGACACCTTGATGTATCGGCCGGGGTCGGTTCTTTTTCGCTTACGCCCGGTTTTGCTGCGGCTCGCTTGCCGCCCATTATCTGCATCAGATGTCTCTGATGAAACAGCCTGCTTTTCTACCGGATAGGGCTTTGATTTAGTCATCGCTAAAAACCTCATTACTGTAAAAGTTTCACAATTTCTTTCACATTCAGGTCTTTAGCAATTATACAAATCCCCTAACACGCTGTCAATAAACAATTTGAGAAATTTCCCCGCAAATCTAACGGAGAGGGCGGGATTCGAACCCGCGGTACAGGTATATGCCCGTACGACGGTTTAGCAAACCGTTGCCTTAAGCCGCTCGGCCACCTCTCCAACGTTCTGTCGCATATCAAGTTACGTTAATATAGTGCAATAATACTGTTTTGTTCTTTTGGCTGATTGTAAAGGATATTCCGCCATAGTCAAACCCAAAAATACAAGAAAACCACGCTCTGACAAATTTCCACTCACTCTACATTGTGTAGTCAGTCATAGAAAACAGATTACATTTGGCGGATTCAAGTCATAAGTGCAACAAATGTTAACTGATTATACGACAACAGGTTGGCGACGAGAAAAATAGTTCGGGGCCCCGGCTGCGTTACAGGTCTTGTTAAAATGCCTAAGTCTTTACGAGAGCACCTCTCTGAAATACAGAAAGGTGGCACCCAACTGTCGAACCATCCACCTCGAAGACTCGGTGGTTGCCACCCAGCGGGCAAGGATAGTAAATGGCGGGTACGGCCCGGGCTACTTAACTATTCTTACGTCAACAATCCGAAAATAGCCGAGATTTGTGATCACCTCAAAAAAGTCTTCCAGGCCGCCGCTACCTGCACCCAAAGTAATATGTCCGGCTCTGAAACCACGCGGAGAACCAGTAGCGTCGATGCTGAACCAACGGCCATCGAGATAAACCTGAGACCAGGCATGCGGACCGAACAGTCCATTTCCTGAGCCTGGCCCATTGAAATACACCAGACCGACAACCACTTCCGCCGGGATACCCACTGCCCGACACAAAGCGGCTGCCAGAACGGCGTGTTCCGAACAATCACCCTGACGGCTCCGAACAACTTCAACCGCTGAAGCGTAGCCAACCGATAGATTTTTCTCCTCGATATACTCACACACAAAACGCTCGATTTTTCTGACGGCTTCGGCTGTGTCTTTTGTGTTACCTACCGCCCGGCGGGCCATATCGATTATTTCCTTATGGTCACTTTGCAAAAACCGGTTCGGTTTCAACGCCGCAAGAGCACGGGCATCGTTGCCTTTATAAGGAAAGGCTGCGCCGGCAGGCATCGGCTGGGGCCTGACCGTAACTATAAGACCCTTTTCGCCATAAGGACGAACGGATTGGCTGTCTGTATGGGGAAACGATAATTTTCTATTTTCGGTCGGCAAAATATAGTAATCAGCCGACTTGGCCTTTTCGATATTTTCAAGCGGCTTGGGGGCGGCAAGCAGAAGTTTGTCGAAAAAGTCAACTACATCACTTTGACTTAACGCAAACGCCTTGCCGCAGGTAACAAGCTCCATCCGCATTCCCATCATTGGAACAATGCTTTTGAGCATCTGCTGATCGTCGCTCACGTAATTTGTTTCCGTTATGCCACCGGCCAGGTTTTTGACGATGCTCTTGACCTCTCGCGCAGTAACCACCCGGCCAAGCAAATCCACCTTTTTTTTAGGCCCGATTGTTATTTGCGTAGTTAAGGCGTTGAGCATAGCTGCGCTGAAGACGTGAACTTCGTAAGTTGTCCCCTCCACCATGCCTTTTTTTTCCTGCAACAGGCTCAGGCCCTCGCTCATAAGCGCACCGGCCGGCCAGGTCATTGATTGTTTTTTAGACCCCGCGGCGGAAGTAACCTCGACATCCACCGTGCCGTCGGGTTTGACCGTACCCGCGGCCTTCATTATAAAACCGCTCATGTCCTGTGTGCTCTCAAAGGCCAACGGCTTGCCGTCAGTTGTTTCGACATGTGTTTCCGTCATCGTAATGGATATAGGTACATTCATGCGGGCAATGGTCATAGTTATTTTCTGGGTGCTGCGCACCTCGCCGGCGACAACGACGCGATCAAGGGCGGCATAACCGATTTTTTTACTGTTCATAAATATGGCATAATAATCCGTCTCGGACCCGGCCCGGCCCGCCGTCGGCAGAATCAGAAAACTCACAATAAAAATTAAATATTGCAAACGCTTCATAAAAACGTGTCCTATTTTTAAGACCTGAATTTTAATCTGAAGTGCAACACTCATAACAGCTTAAGCAATAATGTGTTACTGCCGAGAAAATTCGTTCGGGGCCCCAGACAGCCAAATTGCCCCGACCCTCCGGCCGAAACGGCCCCAATTTGGCGGT
>DAOVXR010000198.1 GCA_030636065.1 Sedimentisphaerales bacterium
AATGCAATATTGGTGGCAAAATTGGATGAAACCATGTCCGAATTTTGCCTGTTATAGAAAATTGCTTGTGAACAAGGGCAACAAGTTTGTGTGGGCTGTGTTTTTACATAATTGCGACACAGCCTGAACGCCCTGGGTAACAAGGTGAACGAACTTTTTAAGCCCTGAAGGGGCGAAATAAAGCAATTTGTAAAAAGTGTGAACGGTTACCTATTTATATATTATCCGAGGTCCAGCCGAAAACAGGCACACCAATCAAGCTATGGACTATTGCTGCTGTGCCATAAACCGCTTCAACGATTTTTTCTATCTCGACATACTCGTCCGGACCGTGTATTACTTCTTCATTCCCAGGTCCGTAACCAATCGCAGGTATCTGGTAATCTTTAATGAGAACACCACCTGCGGTAGCCATTCCAACACGTCCGAGAGTCCATTTGCCGGGCCTTACCTGACAGCCGGCTGCCTCTAAAGCATGTCTCGATCTTTCCATCAGCGGACAGAATGGATCAATCGCCCAGGCATTAGTAACTTTTTGTATCGTTGTAGTTGTGCCGGTGTACGTTTTCTGTACTTCCTTGCGGACGGCTACATCTACGGCAATATTTCCAATCGCTTGTACTGCCAATGTTGCTTCGTGCCAGCCGTCATGGCCGTAGTACAATCCTAATTCTGTTGGTTCTCCTAAAACGGCATAGGTTGGTTCTAATTCCAGATCAGGCAGAGTTCGTTCCATCAGCCCGCGTATTCCCACGCAGTGGCAATAAACTGCGTTTCAATAACGCCCCGGCAAAAACCTGTGCTGCCAGTCCGCCTTTACAATCACTGGCCCCGCATCCATGCAGCTTGCCGTCTTTAATCCGGCCGGAGAAAGGTTCATTTGACCATCGGCCTTGTTCCGGCGAAACGGTATCCATATGACAGTTTAATAGCATAGTAGGCCCGGCTTCCCTGCCAAACATAATTCCTATGATATTGCCGCTATCATCCTGGATTATTTTGTCGTAGCCGATTGTTTCCATCTGCCGGCGAATCAAACCGGCAATTTCCCGCTCTTTCAGACTCGGACTTGGCTTACGCACCAACTGCTGAGCAAAATCAACTACTTCACTTTTTAGTCCCGCGTTTTTTCGTCGTAAAATGTCATACATGATATTTCTCCGTTAGTTTTGTTTTTCAGACATTATTTCAACTGTGAGTTCAACTTCCAAACGTCACACATTTAGATTACAAATGAAACATTATAATTCATTAAGAGCAAAATCGTTTGGGCAGGCCGGATCGTTCACCGGTGCGATAAGCAACCGTGTTGGAATTTTCGAGCAGGCACATGGAGGGATAATTTTCCTCGATGAAATTGGAGATATATCTTCAGCTATGCAAACAAAGCTTTTGCGTGTTCTGCAGGAAAGAGAGATTATTCGTGTTGGTGAAAATAAGCCCCGTAAAATTAATATTCGCATTATGGCAGCGACTAATCGAGACCTGCCGAAGGATATACGTGACGGAAAATTCAGAGAGGACTTATATTATCGACTTGCTGTTATTGAGATTGAAGTGCCGCCTCTGCGAAAGCGAAGGGAGGATATATTATCTTTGGCAAGATACTTCATAAAAAAACTGTCGAAAAAATTGAAATTGCCTGACTTGCGGATTGAAGCCACCTGCCTGGATTATCTTCTTGGCTATTCATGGCCCGGTAATGTCCGAGAACTGGAGAACGCTCTTGAAAAAGCTGCGGTGCTCTCGCAAAAAGGGGTAATATTGCCTGAGTCGCTTCCTCCAACTATCATTCATTCGGATTCCATAAAAAGCCAAAGAAGTACACCGATCAAGCGAACCTTGGCCAGGGTGGAACAGGATCATATACGAGCAGTATTGGAACTGACCGACAATAACCGTACGCATGCTGCTAAAATCCTGGGAATTAGTACCACTACTTTGTGGCGTAAAACCTATCGCCAAAATACTTAGTCCTGAATATGCGGCAGAATCTCAAACAGAGAAAAGAATGGTTGCATGAAGTCAGACAAACAATTGACAAATATTATCCTGAAAAATGAGGGAAGAGGAGGGGGAAAGGGAATTAAAATATTCAGAGAAAATTTCTTTTGACAAAATTCCACCAAAATGATAGAGATAGAGGCGGAAAAATTGAATGGCTGGCCCCGTCGTCTAGTCAGGTCCAGGACACAGGGTTTTCATCCCTGCAACACGGGTTCGAATCCCGTCGGGGTCATTTTTTTTACCCTTCATTCGCACTCTGTTGAAAAAAAATAATTATTCAGCCGTGTGCGATAGCGCGCGCAAACACGATGGTTTGCCCTTTTTTCCGCCCGAATTTCCGTTTGATTTCGTTCGATTTTTGGGCCTTTTACAGAAATAATGCCTCAGAATAGAGAGAAATCGTTAAAAAAAAGGTTGCAAAAACGCAACGCCATCGTGTTTGCGCGCGCTATTGGGCCTACCATACCAATTTTTAGAACATACCCCTGGGTTAAAATGGAGCCGATGAGATTCGAACTCACGACTTCTTGCATGCCATGCAAGCGCTCTCCCAACTGAGCTACGGCCCCTTTTTGGTCGCTACATTATATGTCGGATGAAAAAACAGTCAACATATTTCTGTCTGATTTAGAGACATATTTATTTTTCCGACCAACTCTACTTTTTCCACGTTCCCTTATAAAGCGGAGTGTCAATCGCCCTTAAGTAGTGGGTCCAATTGGACTTATTGTTGTCCTTGGCGATAGCGGAGGCAGTCATAGCCATCTTGGAATCGAGATTGTCGAGGTGATGCACGGCAAAAGCCTCAGGTGTGGCAGGCAGCACAGGGCAGCCAAACTCACGTATTCCATGATGGGAGACAATAATATGCTGAAGGCAGTCGGCCAAAATACGCGGGAATGGCTCCGCCGCCGAATCGTTTATCCGCCTGATCTTTTCCTCAACCAGCCAGGTGCCCTTAACAAGATGGCCGACAAAATGACCCTGATCACTATAAGTAAAGCTGATGTCGTAATCCAACTCGGTGGTCTTGCCAATATCGTGCAAAAACAGGCCTGTCAGCACCAAATCAGCGTCTAATTCCGGATAACACGGCAATACCAACAGGCCGGTTTCCAGCAAACTGAGCGTGTGCTCCAGCAAACCACCAATAAAAGCATGATGAAGAGCAATAGCAGCCGGGGCGGTGCGAAACAGTGTCATTAATTCCTCATCAGCCAAAAAAGCCTGTATCAGACCGGCTAAATGAGGATTATTTACGCCGGTGAGTATCTCCTTTACGCGAGCGAACATCTCGTCCACGTCCTTTTCGGTGCTGGGCATGAAATCCTCCAGCCGAATCTGGTCGATGTCCACAGGGCGAATAGCGTCAAGGACAATCTGAAGAGCGTTTTGATAAAGCTCAACACGGCCCCTAACCCAAACAAAACCCTCCTGAGGCAAACTCTGGTAAATCGCCTCGGAAGCCTGCCACAACCGACCATTGAGCCGTCCGGTCCGATCACTCAAAAAAGCCGCAATATAATAATCGCCCCGAGTAGTAGTACGAAGGACCGGCTGGGAAATCATAAAGACCTGCTCAATAATTTCCCCGGCATCCAACTCCTTCACATTGCGACGCAGTTTATCAGACATAAGTCAATCTCCATTAATTCATTGCTGCGAGTGTTTCATACATTGCCATAATATTCTCAGGAGGAACATTTGCCTGAATATTATGAACCTGGCAGAAAACAAAGCCACCGCCGGGAGCTAAATCGTCCACTCGCCTTTTTACTTCATCCCTAACCTGCCCCGGGGTTCCGGCCCCTAACACTTTTTGAGTATCGCACCCTCCGCCCCAGAAAGTAATATCCTTTCCAAACTCTTTCTTCAACTTTTTGGAATCCATATTTACAGCAGAAACCTGGACAGGGTTCAAAGCATCCACTCCAATTTCTATCAAATCAGGGATTAGCTCAAAACAATTGAGACAATGCAAGAGAAAAATTCAGAATCGTTCGGACAAAAGATCAATGCCGAATCATCCCGGGCCGATGCTTAATCCGGGCAATATGTAGCCCGCATAAAAAACCAAGCGTTCAAGTCAATCCCACCACAGCGAGTTCTCCGCCAATCCAGCATGTCCAGGGCGTCCACTTACACCATACCCGCCCCTACGGAGCATAGTGGTAACCCATATCCACGGTGCCCGTATCCATTGCGCCGTCTGTACTCGTGCTCAGGATATCCAGTCCCAGATTCGCCGCGGTATCGCTGCCCGTATCCACACATGGGCTTGTCTCACTTTGTCCGGCACTAATTTGACTTAAGTAATAATATCCCCAC
>DAOVXR010000113.1 GCA_030636065.1 Sedimentisphaerales bacterium
AATAGTCCTGGTTGGTTTCGGGGAAGATAAATTACCGTCGCGAATGGCTTCGATGTGCGCAAGGTCGAACCATTTTTCCTTGTCTATGCCGGGACATTTTCGGCCCGCTTCGTTCCAGCTTTTGCGGGAGCGGAGATTTTCCTTCCAGAACGGCCAGGTTCGACATTGCAGAGGACGGACGGAATATATCCGGCATGTCTTTTGGCCCTGTCCGTCGGATGCCAGGAAGACGCAGTCTTTGCTCGGCTGTTTTTCGATAATGCTGTAACGCAGACCCTCCCGTCGCAAATAGGTGCTTTTGAGAGTGGCGATGGGCATTTTCAGGAAATCGGCCAGTTTGTTAATTTCGTCAGAGCTGATCCATATATACCCTTCCTCCGGCCCCGAACAGCAGTTCCCGCAGGCCCGGCAACCGAAGGCCAGTCCATTTTTGTACCATTTATTCATAACTATAGTAATAACGAATAATAGAAAGCCGCCATCGCTGTGAACGGTTATAAAAAAAATGGTGCGATACATCGCACCCTACTTAACTACTTAACTACTTAACTACTTAACTACTTAACTGCCACCGAGGTTATTGGAGAGGATTGTCATCGATTATTTTTTGGGCCTTTCGGGCCAGGTAAGAATCGGGACGAGAGGAAATAATGTTGTTAAGCAAATCGAGGCTCTCCTGTCGCAAATTCTGTCTGTCGGCGCGATACTCACTGCTCTTGCGATCTTCGAGGAGTATCCGAGCCAACTCCAACATGGCCTGCAAACCCGCGTCCCGCTGTGGGTAGCGTTTGATTATGTCTGTCAGCCTTGCCCTTTTGTCGTCCGGGTCTTTTTCGACCATCGCCTGCGCCAGTTCGATGTTGTCCACAAGAGGATCGGGTTTGGGCGCATTAAGCATAAGCTCCTTTAATTTGTCCTCATAGTTGAATTGACAGGCATCAAGGCCGACGAATTTCGCCAAACGTATGTCATTCGATTGCCGAGAGGTTCTGTTTTCCGGGCTGATGAGCAGGATAAGCCTTTCAATACGGTCTTCCAGTGATAACAGCTCCTCGTTGCTGATGGTGGGGGCCGGCGGTGTGAAAATCGCTCCCAGTCTGCTGTTCCAGAAAAAGGACTGTTTTGTAGTTTCTTTTCGTCCGGAGATGAACTGCCCGCATAGTTGTTGGCATAGCTGTCGCCCCTGCCGAAGCAACTCAAGAGCGTCATCGAAATTTTTCGTAATATCCGAATTTTGAGGGTTCCCGCCGGCGAGTAAGTGGGCTATCCGCCAGCGAGCCTCAACAGCAACTACCGTTTGGCCAAAACGCTCTATAATATCATTCCAGATTGCCTGCGAGTGGATACCTGGTACGTTGTCATAAAAGCGGAGCATGTCCTCGTCCCGCAAGGCCCGCGAATCAACTTTTATGTCAACGATGAGCGCCTTATAATATAAAGTGTCAGCTTCCCTTGGGTCTCCGGGATGATTTTTGATAAAGTGGTCGAAATAGGTTGAGGACGTGATTTTAGCGAATACGAAGCGTGACGCCTCCGCACGCGCCATAGCCATAGGGTTCCAGCCGCTCAGTTCGGTGCTGTTGCCGGATACGGAATTCACATTGGGATTGAAAGCCCATCGCCATTCCATTCTTATCTGGCGAGCCAGTAATTCCGCACTGAGAAAGGGAGCTTGTCTTTGTTGCAGGGCGAGTTCCTCCTCCAGTAGGCCCTTGATGCTGCGGTCCTGAAAATCGGCAACCAGTCTGGGATTGTATCGATACACCTCAGCCTGAAAATCGCGTTCGTTCATACCGATGCTCGAATGGAAATACCAGACCGTCCCGGCCAAAAGAAAACCAAAGATCGGCATAAGTACTCCGGGGCGATATCGCAGGAAATGGCCAAGGCCAAGTATTACACCCAACAGAATAACGCAGACAAGCAAGGCAATCGCCCAGGGAGCGTAAAGCACCGCCCAGCGGAGGGCGTCTTGTTGAGGGTTTTGCCCGCTGAAAAATACCCAGTACAGTGCTACCGGCAGCAGGGCTGAGATCGCGGCAACAAACTTCGATTTAAATCGCAACGGCTCGAAGCTGACGGCGGCACAACTAACAGCCAAACAAAAAGTCAGGATAGTGTTGTGCCCCAGAAAAAATACCGCGAAAAGAAAAGGAATCGCATAGAAAAAATTATAAAGCTGGGCTGTCAGGATAGGAACAGTACACAGCAGACCCATAAGCAACGCAGTTACAATAATATAATCGGGAAACTGGAAGATGTTCAGCGGGGATAAGAGCGTGGGGATCAGTGTTTCGGTATTATACGGGCCTTCCAGTTGCAGCCATAAGCCGGTCTTGACCCGAAGGTAAAACATGTTCAGCAGGGCATAAAGCGACAGATTGACCACCCATAAAGCCGTTCGGCTCCAGCCGGTGTGAGCCATGCTCGCCCCGTTGGTGAACCAACGCCGTTGTCTGATTTCGTTATTCTGGTCTATATTCATTGATGATATATTTCATTTATCCGCGACAATAGTCAATACGACACCTTGGCACAGGTGTTCGATACGCACCGTGGAGAAATTCGCCTGCTTAATAAGCTGCTCCAGTTTGTGGGCGTTCGGGAAGTTTATTACCGAATGCGGCAGATACCGATAGGCACCATACTTATCATCAGAGATAATACCGCCCAAACAAGGTAAGACAAGTCTAAAATAGCATTCATAAAGAGCCGACAGCAAACGGTTCCGCGGCATGGCAAACTCCAGAATGACCAATCTGCCATGCGGCTTGAGTAAGCGAAACATTTCCCGCAGTGCTGTTGGAAGGTTTTGCAGGTTCCGTATTCCAAATGCGCAAGTAACATAGTCAAACTGTTCCGTCGGCAGTGGGACGCTTTCGGCGTCTGCGCATAACCACTTGATTATTGGGTGGTTATGTCGGCATGTCTGGTTTTTTAGTTGTTTTTTTTGCTGTTTATTCCGGGCGACTTTCAGCATTTCCTCCGAAAAATCCACACCGACGATTTTGCTTAAACGTGGTTCCGTATAGGCGAATTGCAATGCCAAATCGCCGGTGCCGCAGCACAAATCCAGTACCGTCTGACCGGGTTCCGGTTGTGCCAGTTCCACAGCCCGCCTGCGCCAACTACGATCCATATTCAGGCTTAAAATATGATTGAGCAGATCGTAACGCCGAGCAATGGCAGAAAACATAACCCGCACCAGCCGACGCTTGTCCGGCAGTTTGTGAGGGTCCTTAAGATTTGTCCTGTTCCAGGTCTCGGTTTCCTGTTTCATAATTGATTTATGCGGCAGTGATGACGACGCCTTCCCTGCGCGCGATTTCCAGTATAGGTCGGCCCTGGTCTGTCTCCCATTCCCGTTCGCCGCATGGTATAGGCTCTATCCGATTGTCAGCGAAAGCCGTAGCTTGCCATAAATCCTCTACAAGTTTAATTTCATTTAGTCCATCGAACTCAGGCGCGATCACTATCAAATCAATATCGCTTAGTTCATCGGCTTCACCTCGCGCAAACGATCCGAAAAGAATTGCTTTATGGGCATGAATCCCAATATTCGGCAATGCCGCCAGATAGCACTTTACGGTGGTTATAATCGCTCTATCAACCAACTTATCAAGTCCTCAACCTGTTCGAGTTTGTTTTTTGCGTTTTTTTTATCTAATGGCACCTGAACAGAACCGGGATAACGTCCTTCTAATTGATATGTGCCGAATCTTCTTAGAAAATCTGTTTGGTCGCCGCTTGGTATGATACCGGCGATTTCGACCAGGCGTGCCAGATTATGGATGCGGGGAGGGACGTCTTTCGTTTGTCGGGTTACGTGCGCTTTCAGTAATTTTTCCAGTGCGAGGTGGGCAAAGAAAAGTCCGTGGCGCAAATGCCCCTTTTCCAGCAACGACTTCGCTGCCGCCAGGTCCTCCTGCCCACCGATTCTCCAGTAATCAACTTGTTTGGCAACGTCCATATAAGATATTCTATAGTATTTGTGCGATGAAAGCAATGCCCTGATTTTGTTGCAAATCCACGAACAGGATAAAGCAGATGTTCGTGGCGGTAATGAGGTCGTAAGGCAAACTGCCTCGTCGGTAACGCCACAGGGCCAGGCGGTAAATTCCGGTGGGACGGGCCTTTGGGTTAGTCAGTGGCTGGTTTTGTTCGCTGCGGCGAATCTGTCGGTAGCCAAAAACCATACGCCTGATGACCGTGAATGACGATGATACCGCCAGCAGAATCATAACCGTGGCGATGTGTCCGGAAAAAAGACCCAACAAAATCGCGACCATCCGCTCACCCCGCTGCCAATATCCCACGGGGCAACTCTCGATAAAGTTTTCAGCCCGGGCCTTGGCATAACTTATACACTGTGCGTTAATCAGTGTGATAATGCTCAATATCGCGAACAGCCGACTGTTATGCGATTCCGGGTGCCGCAGATAATAGGTCATAATCCCCAGGAAGATTGCCCCGTCGGACAGGCGGTCGCAACAAGAGTCCAAAAACGCCCCCCGGCGGGTCATCTGTCCGAGGATACGGGCTACGGCTCCATCGAGCATATCAAAGGCACTGGCACCGATTAGAGTAAGAGCGGCTATTACACCCCACCAGCTCTTTCCACTGCCGCTGCCCGGAGCGTCCCCGGCGCCGGCGGTTAGGAAGCCCGCGGCCGCCATCGTTACTAAAAGGCCGCAGATGGTCAGGGCATCAGGGCTGATGCGCAACCTGATAAGCCAGGTTGCCACTCTGTCGCGCGCACGAGAGATATTAACGCCGAAAAACCGGCTGAAGATAGCGCTGCGTTCGGCCCAGTTTTTTTCCGTCATAGTAAAACCACTCTAATACGACAGATGTATTGTCGGGTTATTGAACCCTGGCTTTGGCGTTGTTGAGATGCCGGACCATTTGTGACTTTTTATGGGCGGCATTGTTCTTGTGAATGATACCGGTGGCGGCCAACTGGTCGATCTTCTTCTGGGTAATGCGAAGCTCAGTCTCGATGGCTCCGATGTCCTTCGACTGCTGAGTCATTTCCATGTATTTTTTGATCTGGGTCCTGGCCGCGCTCGTGCGAGAGCGGTTTCTCATTCGTCGTTTTTCATTCTGTCTGATACGTTTTTTCGAGGATAGCGAATTTGCCAAAAGTTACTCCTTAGTATGTTTCTTTTTCTGTTGTTGTCGTAGTGCGTCAACGCGTTTCCTCGCGTCGCGGTAATTATAATCAATCTGAGCTACTTTGCGATAATAATTCAGGGCGTCTTCCGGTTTTTCGTCGGCTTCGTGTGAGCGGCCGAGATTGTAGAGCAGTTCCTTGGCCGTGGCGCTTTCCTTGTTTTCCAGCAGTTCATAGGCCTGCTCGAAGGTTTCCACCGCGTCGGCATACCATTTTTTGTAGAAGAAACAGCCTCCGATACCGCTCAGGGCCTCTATTCGGTGACGGGGATCGCTACGCGCCTCCTGGAACAGCGGAATCGCCTCGTCGTATTTCCTGGCCATCATCAGCCGCTTGCCGTATTCATATTTCATCCGTAAATCCGTCGGATAGTTCTCAACGCAGAGTTTATAATGGGCCAGTTCTGTCTCTAAATGTTTCTGTGCGGCTTCGTTGTATTTTTGGGCTGTCTGTTTGTTATCGGGGTCCCGTTTGATCTGTTTTCGCAGGTTACGCATCCGCCGTGCCAGTTGCTTGTTGATGATTTCTCCGGCACGTTGCTTATGGCGAAATTGTTTCAGATCGATATATGCCTTTTCCAACACGCGGACAGCGTCATTTTCATTTTCATCCTCTTCCGTATCGCATAGGGTGGCAACGAGTTTATCGATCTTGCCCGGTACGGTCGGTTCCAACTCGTATTCCTTGCGGGCCTCCTCAATAGCATCCCTCATCACATCGACCGAGCGTGTTGCCGCCTCCTGTATCTGTAGCTTTTCCTGGCTTTCGCGATCCTTGATACTGTCGCGAAAATCGGTCTCGTCGTCGTCGTAACGGCCCTGCTGGAGGGTTGTCTGAGCGGAAAGATCACGTACCGAATCCTTCAGGGTCGTATCTTTGGGTTTGATCTGCATAGCCAGTTGGCAGGCCTGCAAGGCTCGGTTATAGACATCAAGTTTGGCATAGGTGTCGCGAAGGAATATATAGGTGTTAAATGACGGTTTATTGTGATGCATATTATGTTCGAATAGGATGTCAGCCATCCAGATAGCGG
>DAOVXR010000021.1 GCA_030636065.1 Sedimentisphaerales bacterium
CAGACAACCAAATTGCCCCGACCCTCCGGCCGAAACGGCCCCAATTTGGCTGTCTGCCCAAACGATTTTTCTCTCGATTTTTACGCAATTTCAATCATTTTGACATTTGTTGTTGTTGCACTTCAGATTAAAATTCGGGATGATTGTTGACACTAATCATTCTCCTATTTTGTAGAAACAGAAAGGAACATTGTGGTTTTTCGATAACTACAATTAGTCTCACAGCACAACAGCATATTTTCTCCATTTCTTATTCCTGATTCGATTTTTCTCACTAACATGAAGTTTATTCTTTCAATCAGCAAATCCAGCTATTGATCCGTACATAAGATACGAGACTTTGATTTCTTATCCATACAAAACGCTGCTTCTTTACCTGAAAATCTTATTTTTTTGCCTAACCCCCTTAAAGCAAACGACTTACACGCCTTTTTGCTCGTTTAATCTGTCGCATATCACGCTTCATCTATGACAGATAACCCTTCATCTGCGGCATATCACACCTTATCCGCCTAATATAACGCTTCATCTGCGACATATCACTCGTTATCTATGGCGAATCACCTGTTATCCGTGACGGATCACCCTTCACCTGCCTCAGATTAACCTTCATCTACGACATATCACGTTCACTTTGCCACAGAGATTTTATCCGCAGATTACGCCGATTCTCGCAGATTAAAATTGTTAAAATTCAAATATTTCTTTTTCTTAAATCTGCGTTCATCTGCGTCATCTGCGGATAATTATTGTTTCCCTGTATAACCCTGCGGATTCATATTCTTCGTCCTCTGTGGCTCAATTTACAGCGCCACGTTCACAACGGGTGGCATGTTTAAACATGGCTTATGTATGTGGTAACCATTCACACTTATCAGATTAAAGATACGCGGCTAATTTCTTTTCTATCGGCTTTCGTTCGAACCGCATGAACACTGGCAGGCCGTCATTGTCGATTGTTACCGGTGCCTCGCCCTGAATCAGCGGGCGAACGTAATCACGCATAGCGTCAGTGATATGATTGCCTTGCTCATTGATAAATTCGCGTGGCATGAACTTTTCGCCGTTAGCGACATCATAAAGCGGCGCCAGGCCGGTAGTGCATTTATATGGATCGTTTGATTCGCGTACCAAAGTAACCATTTTTCCGTTTTCGTCGGCAAGGGCGGCTTCGACCGCTTTTTTACCGCACATATAGGCTTCGTTCACATCGGTAAGTGAGGCGAAGTGCATGGCGCTTCGCTGGTTAGTGCCGAGCTTGTTAAAACGGGCCTTGATACCCACCTCTTTTTCTATTACCGCTTTGAGTACCTCGGCCACGCCGCCAAGCTGTTGATGTCCGAAGCTGTCTTTAGCGAATGACCCGGCGTCGGCGGTTATATAGGTTCCGTCTTCGTTTTTCAGCCCTTCGCCGGCCACGATGAATACCCGTTTGAAATTAGCGAGTACTTCTTTGACGTCAGCGACGAATTTTTCGACGGTAAAGGCCGTTTCCGGCAGATAGACCAAATGCGGCGAATCTTCCGGACAGCGGGCGGCCAGGCCTGTTGCCGCGGCGATCCAGCCGGCGTTACGGCCCATCACTTCCAGAATTGTACAGGTATCGGTCGTATAAAGAGCCTCTGTGTCTTTTCCGGCTTCCATTGCGCATGTAGCGACATACTTGGCCACGCTGCCGTAGCCGGGGCAGTGGTCCGTACAAGCCAGGTCATTGTCGATTGTCTTGGGCACTCCCATACAGACCAGTTCGTAGCCGGTATCGGCGGCGAGCTTATTCACTTTGTCGGCAGTGTCCATTGAATCGTTGCCGCCGGCGTAAAAGAAATAGCGGATATTGTGTGCCTTGAAAACATCGATAATTCGTTCGTAGTCCCCGCGGCTTTCGTCTAACGACTTGAGTTTGTAACGGCACGAGCCGATGGCTGCGGCCGGGGTTTGCTTCAATGCTTCAATTGTCTCGGTCTTTTCAGCGGAAATATCGAAGATGTCTTCTTCTATTACCCCCAAAATCCCATTGGTTGCGCCGAATACCCGGTCGATTTTGTTCGATTTCATAGCTGCCTGGATGACGCCGCAGGCGCTGGAGTTGATAACTGCGGTGGGACCGCCCGACTGGGCAACGATTGCATTAGCTTTTTCAGTCATTTTTACTACTTTCTTTATAAATAAAACGCTATATTCACCCCTACGACCCGACTTAACTTCAGCCCAAAAGTTTAACAGATAATTTCTCCGCCGTCAATATTTAAGTGTGGGGGATAAGCAAGGTATAATTTACTTGCCGTTTGTCATCCTTAACGCCTACAATAGCGCCAATGGTACGTTTATTACTTGATATAGTTTATGTGTTGCTGATGATATTGCTGGCACCGTGGATATTGTATCGTATGTTCGCGCAGAAGCGGTATCGGGTTGGATGGAAAGAGCGATTGGGCCTTGTCCCCGTCCGATTTACCGATCAGCCCTGCATCTGGATTCATGCGGTGAGTATGGGTGAGATAAACGCTGTCGGTACGCTGATCGAAGAAATTCATCGAGTGCTGCCGCAATTTGAGATTGTTATCAGCAGTACCACCGATACCGGGATCAGTCGAGCAAGGAAACTGTACGGTACTTCATATCGTGTCTTTTTCTTTCCGCTGGACTTTTCACAGGCCGTCAAAAAAGCATTAAAACGACTGCGACCGCAGTTATGTATAATGATGGAACTGGAGGTGTGGCCCAATTTCATGAGCGAGACCGCCCGGCAGGGAATTCCGGTAATAGTCGCGAACGGACGGATAAGCACTGCCAAGGGGTTCCCTCGTTATCGACGAATCGCGATGCTTGTACGGCCGATCTTTCGGCGACTGGCGATGGTACTGGTACAGGATGAGACCTATGCTGAACGATTTCGGTATTTGGGCGTACTCCCTGAGCGGGTACAGGTGGCAGGGTCTTTAAAATATGATACCGCCGAGTTAGGCGATACGGTAGCTGGGGCGGATGAACTGGCTGGGCAGCTTGGCCTGAAAAACAACGAACCGGTCTGGGTGGCAGGCAGTACCGGCCCGCGCGAAGAAGAGATTATCTTTAACAGCTTCAGCCAGTTACGGCAGAAGAAGGAATTGCAGCAGGTGCGGCTGGTGATTGTGCCCCGTAAACCGGAACGCTTCGATGAGGTAGCCCGTTTGATTGAATCGCACAGCTATCAACTGATACGCTATAGCCGGGTGAAGGCCCGAGAGTATAAAGTAAGCGACCGGGATAACCCGGCGGTGATACTGGGCGACACAATGGGCGACCTGCGAAAGTTTTACAGTTTGGCAAGCGTGGTTTTTGTCGGCCGATCACTGGTGCCGATGGGGGGGTCGGATATGATTGAGGCAGCGGGGCTGGCCAGGCCTGTCATTGTGGGACCTTATACGGAGAACTTTATCGATAGTATGAAAAAGCTGGTGGCTGCTGAGGGGATAAGTGTTGTTGCTGATGGGCGTCAGCTTACGGAAGTAACTGAAAAGTTGCTCCGGGATGCCAAGTCGGCCCAAAAGATGGGCCAACGCGGCCGAGGTGTGATTATCGAAAATAAGGGTGCCACACGCCGGACAGTTGAAGCTGTAGCGAAGTTACTTTGTAAGGCTTAATTTTACATATGGGTGGCATGCTTACGTGATGTGGTTATTGACATTTAACAACATTACTGTTATACTGACTACGTGGGAAAATATGAGAAAATTATATCCGGGATACTAAAAGGTAAATCTGACAAGAATATATCCTTTTTATCACTTCGCCAGCTATTGCTACATCTGGGCTTTGACGAACGGATTAAGGGAAGTCACCATATTTTTCGCAAGGCAGGAGTTGAAGCAAAGATTAACTTGCAGCAAGAAAGGAACAAAGCGAAGCCATATCAGGTGCGTCAGATTCGCGAACTGATTTTGAAATATAAATTCGGAGGACAAGACGAATGACCAAGTACGAGATAATAATATACTGGAGTAACGATGACGAGGCTTTTGTCGCCGAAGTACCTGAACTTGCCGGATGTATGGCGCATGGAGGCAGTCAGGAAGAGGCTTTGACGAACGCGAAAGACGCTGTCGAACTCTGGATTGCCACCGCAAAAGAGTTTAACGACCCTATCCCCAAGCCGAAAGGCCGACGGTTGCTCTTGGCTTAAACCGTGTGTCCAAAAATATCTTGTGTGTTTTCGGGAGCCAATATGGACAAAAAAAGCCTCTCTCCATTTTGTGGAAAGAGGCTCTTGATTTTATAACGTGGACACCCGACGGACACAATACCCTTCGATATTATAACTCTTCCTCAAATTCGGGAGAATTGAGCCGTTCCAAATAATCGGTAAGATCATCGCCATAAGGTCCAAGTATAAAAACCGCCAAGTCTCCGCGTTTGAATACACCATTTTCCCTGATGACCAACATCTGTGCCTTGGCGTACTTGTCGTGTACCTCAAAAACTTCGACCACGCCCATATGGGATTTTTCCCTTGCCAACACAGTACCCTCGTCAGGGTCAAGGATTTTGGGGCCTAAAGAAATGATTTCAAATCGATCTTTTCTGTAAATCCCTTCTTCTCTGCCCGCGTTCAAGATTATTACATTGTTCGATCGGGCGGCACTAATTTTCACTTTCCAAGGTTTGTCCTGAACTTTATCAACAATAGACTCGGCTGCCAAATTAACGGCCTGTTGCGGGCTGTCAGCTTGAATTTCCGAAGAAGCGACGATCTCTCCTGTTTCCACGTCGTAAATTCTCAACAGGGCGATGGTTTGAGCTTTCTCGTTCTGCTTCGAAGTCTGATTAATGTTCGCGACTTCACCAGTAATAATAAACTCCAGCCCTCGTACTCTTTGCAGGCGAGCGGCAGTTTGAGGCAAAACCCGTCCTCCCCGACCAAAATCCTGTTCACGCAAAATCTGGTTAATTTCCTTCCGTTCGATAACAATAAAACGTTTGGATTCGAGGAGCTTGTTCACCAGCAAGCCGGTAAACGCAGGACAGGGATCTGTCTGAAAACCAACATCCACAGATTTTTTTTGTTGTAGTACGAGTTTTTCCTTGCCCGCCTCCACGGTTGTGCTTGTTTCGCCAGATATTGGCCCTATGCCTGGTGAACTAAAAGGGCTTCCCAAAGGACGAATCAGATCGCCAAAACAAGCCACCGCGATCCTGCGTTTCAAGACACGATCTTTTCCCAATGAGTGTTTCTTAATATCCACCTTCTTAATCGTATGCTGGTAATCAAATACCTGGTTGGTTCCGGAAGAATCGGCAGATTTACTTTTAGGCGGGACGACCACTTTTTTCCTGGGGTGGTCCTGAGAAGGGTGACAGCCGAGGGTCAAAAGCGACATAAATAACAAAAATGAAATATATTTTGTAAGCATAATTTATTTGAACCCCTTCAGCTTCTTTTCATAACGCAGAAGAACTGTAAAATCCACAGCTTTGACGCTAAGCGTTTTTTGCTCCAAATGAGTTACTTCCCGTCGATCAAAAACTATCGGCATCCAACTGGTTTCATCAAGAGTGAAGCCGTCGTCACCCTTAAATTTGTATTTTACACGACATTCAATGGGTTTGTCACGGAGATTGATGACTTTGAGCTTGGCCAAGACTCGATCTGAACCAGATATGCCGACAGTTATATCTTCGATACGCAGATCATTCCGCAGTCGGTTATCCAAAAAGACGACTTTTTCCTGTGTTTCCACGGATGGAAAAATAGCGTACTTGGCGGGTTTGGGAGAACATCCACCCGACATAAACACAAAAAACAAAACCGCACCGGTTAAACCCTTTAAACAAACTTTACACATAATAATACTCCAATAGATTATTTTGAGACGCTTATTTTTTCTTCCCCTCCGGGACTGCCGTATAAGCCAATGTATCACTGGCTGTATGTCGGCGATATTGCTTCGGCGAGTCTTTCTTTGTCATATAGACACAGCCAAAAAGAATTTCCTCGTAGTTTTCTGTTCCCGGTGTCGGCGGAACCATACATTTGCCACCTTTGACAACATGTGGGCCATACTTACAGGCATTGTTGCAATTTTGATGGTCGGTTGCCAGGCGAAATCCTTTTTCGTGATACAAGGCAATGACTTCCGCAACGCTTTTTCCAACAAAGTAACCATTGGCCTGCCAGTCGGCCAGCACTTTTTCCGAAGGTGTGCAACAACAACTACCACCCAGCAGCCAAGGTTTAGAACCGCGTTTATGCCCTACTGTGTCAAAGCAATGTTTGATTTCCGGCGACTTTGACGGTTTTGGAAAATGCACCCTCTGGCAACCACAAGCAAAAGTTAAGCCTATTACAATTAGCCATAAGGTAACACATTTCTGTTTATTATACATTTGCACTTATATCTCCCATGCGACAAAGACAAATTTTCGTGTTTTTATTTTTTATTTATCAAGCTACTACACGGTACGACGACTTTGTTTTTTATATCCTGGCGATAAGGGATCAATCTGAAATTCATAAATGTCGGTTTGGTTGAATATGTGGGAACGTCAAACCAAACCTGATCATAACAATCAAGATGTCTGTCTTTTTTGTCATAACATTGCAAAGCAAATGTGTGCAATCCAGAATCGATAGTACCCGACCAGAGGTAAATATTACCAGGCAGAAAACTCCATACGCGTATATCAGCTTCCGAACGGAGCACATTATGTAGAATACCAAATACAGGTATCCGAGATACAATTTCTTTGCCGATGCCTTTTACCAGACGGGCTGTGTCCATTTTTCCCCAACTTTGCGCCTTGGCTTCCACAAGCATGTCGTCCATCAGAACAGCCTGGCCCATTTCCTTTCCGTCACAGAGGAAAATTATTTTGGAAACCGGATCGTGTGCCTTAACTACTTTGACCATTGAATTGCCTGGGCCATACATGTTTTTTACAGGTCCGGCACCACAGGCAATTAACAAGAAACAATTCGATGATTTTGCCTTTTTCACGGTGTAAAAATCACACGGTGCGGAATATTTTTCCGCCAGATTGAACTCTACGGCGGCGTTTTCCGGTTCGCCAAGCAGGCAAAAGGACAAACCGGTAAAATAATGCCCAGTAACAAAATCCTTTGTCATATCGATTTTTTTGGTGCGTGTGTCCTGATCGTCCACCAGAGCCTTGCGGAACAAAGCTAATGCTCGTTCATAGTCGTTCTGTCGCAGATAGGCAAAGCCCAAATAAGTACTGGCCATAGCCTTTTCATAAGGATCACCTTTGTACTCTTTGGAAGATTCCGAAAATATTACCGCAACTTGTTCGCTCTTTCCCTCTATGGCTTCCATTCTATTTTGGCAATTGGCGATATATTGATCGGAACAATAATAGTCTCCGCCTTCCATGGCACAGGATGCGTAATGTAAACAATGGTAAGTATGATTTTTATGGTTTTTATCTTTTGGAATAAGAGGCTTATAGGCTTTTTTGGCTTCCAAAAAATTACCTTCATAAAAATATTCATAGGGAGTTTTCCTGGCGCAGCCGGAAAACAGTAAAGCGGTTGTCAACAAAACAAACAATCCACAGAAATAGCCGTTCCATAACTTTTTGGACATAAACAAAAACTCCTGTAATTTCACCGATAAGCCGTTCCTGATTTGGCAGCTTTCTTGAATTCGTAGTCATCTTCCCAGACAATCGCGCTATTTTCCGCATTTGTCAGTTGGAAAGAAAACCGGTAATACACTTCACGAATACCATGATTACGTCTTTCCTCGCTATATGCCTGACCCGACAAAAAATAGTCAGCCCCGTATAAGCCAGTCTGGGTGGATGAAGAAACCTCTCCACTACGTTTCATTCTGCGTTCTCGCTTTATCTTCTCCACAATGTCACGATTGAGAAAAGTGAATTTTCCTTCACCATAACGAAGAAGTTTCTTACGTATGGAACCAAGCAGATTGTTGGAGTCAAGGTTTTGTAAAGTGCGATTTTTCATTTGCAGAAAAGCAATAGTCGGTGGACTTTTTGCCTTGGCTACCTGGGGGATATCGATGAGAGAGCGAGCCATTTTTTCACATATCGACCGAATGTCAACTTCAGTGAAATCCGTTGTCTTGACGACCTCATCGTCCACGGGACGTCGTGTGACCGTACCCGTACAACCAACAAGAACAACAGCAACAAAAAGACAAGCACTTAAGAAAAAAAACCTTAATCTTTGATAAACCATCAAACGACTCCCTTGAAAAAACATGCTTCTCCAGATAAGATTAGAAAACCACGCTTGACAGTGGTTTTTACGACAAAAATTGCGAAACCCAACACGCAGAAACTGTTTCAAACCACATAACCGAACTGAATCGTAATAAACCGGTACTACTAAGTCAAGAAAAAAAATTTAAATTTTATAAAAAAGTGCAAAAGCCAGGCTTAGCTCGACTTTTGCACTTTTTAGTATCGTTGGGCATGTAAGCCCTCGTCAAATACCAGCTATTACTCCAAAATGTCCTTAGAACTTCAATATCCAGGAGTGCTGGACGCGGAAGTCGTCGCCGGCATCGCTGTTCTTGTAAGCGGTACGCCAAAAAGTCAGTTCGAGACCTGTAGATAGGTATTTGCTGAAAGCGTAATTGGCATTGGTGAAGACAAAGTAATTGAGGCTTCTATTGCCGTCGTTCAGGTCGCTGTCGATAGGATCGTCAAAGCCGCCGCCGGTGTTGAAGGCCCAAACATCACAAGGTTTGTAGCCGACCTGAGCCCAGGCGCCGATAGCTTCGATTTCATCCTGTGTGTTGACGTTGACGCCCTGGCCGATACCGCCGAAATATGAATTGCAGTTTTCCGCCCAGAAGGCCTCGCCCTTAATTTCGACTTTTTCGCAAACCGGAACGACCACGTCAGCATTGAGCGACCAGGTATGGACATTGTCATCGTCGCCGGTGTAGTCCCAGTCGATTTCCTCATTGCCGAAATGTCCGCTTGCGCCGATAACGCATTTTTTGCCGTTCATGGGTGTCGCATAGCTCACCCGTCCGAGTACCGTCGGTGTGCTCGCGTCCTGGCCGTCATCCACTCCGCCGCCGTCGTAGTCATTGTTGAGGTCGCGCGACAGGGCGGTCTCGATCTGGAATCGGCTGTTGTCGGGGCAGTCCCACCATTTGGTGAACCGAAGCTGGGGATGGCGGTAGCCAATGTTTCCGCCGAACCAACCCACTGTGTAATTAAGCGTGTTGGGTACCAGCGGTGAAATAATATCCGAAGTTTGGCCGAACAGCAGTGACCAGTCGGCGCCACTCAATTGGCCGTAAGCATGTCTCATTTGAGGGGTGCTCTTATTTTCGTTCACTGAAGTGGTTACAGGGTTATAAAAGTCAATTTCGATACGACCCATAGCTGTCAGGTCGCCGATATTAGGGGCAAAGACCTTGGCGCCCAACCGGGTCTGGCGGGCGGTAAAACTAAAGCTGTCATCGGCTCGGGTGGTCGAGTTTTCCGGTTTGACCGAGACGATATAATCGCCGTTGGCGCCGTTGACCGCGGAGTCGTCATAAATCATATCGAACTTGAAATACCCATAAGGCTGAATCCGCCAGCCGGCGGGGAGCATCAGGCTGCCGGTTGCTTTATCCTTGGCCGCGGCGGGCAGTTCCTTTACCAGTTCCTTCATTTCAGTGTTATACTGCCAGGGGGCATTATTCTTCAACTCGGTCAGTTCCTGCCGTAGTTGCTGAATTTCCGCCTGGGCACGGTCCAAATCGGCCCGCAGGCTCTCATCGGCCGCATTCGCGTTCGCCGCCCAAGTACCAATAACAATAAAACCAATCAGAAAAACAAGCACATTCTTAGTCATTTAGAAGCTCCTAATGTTAAAATTTGTCCCAGTCTTGCAATTTCGTCATTCCAGCCAGCGACCAGCGGGAGCGGGTTTCGCCAACCATGCAAAACAGAAAAAGTGGCCATGCCACCTCCTTGAAAAAACACTTACTAAAACAAAAACGCATAAAAAACGAGGTCAACCAACATTTCTCCAACAGGAGAAATCACAACCTAGCCACACAGCCTATGGATATTTAGTGGGACACGCAAGTAAAAAATGATTATTTGCCGAATATTGTGTATAAAAACCCTGTCTTTGTAGCAGAAGAGGTTGTGTTTTTTGATGTAACCGCCAAAAGTCCGAAAAACGTCGCAAAAACAAAGCCAACGCCCCAAAATCGAGGGGGCAAAATACTTTTGACGCTGGCGTCTTTTTTGTAGAATTTGTCTCTTTTTGGCCGATATTGTGGGTGTGTAGTTATGTAGGATGGGCTTCAGCCCATGCTGTCTGACTGTTGCAAACAACATTAGGAGTGAAAACGACATGCGTCAGTCCAATATAAGTATAAAAGCTCGTTCGGCAATACTGATAATAGTGATGTTCAGTGGGGTGGGCTGCGGTAATGTGAAATATAACGCTGCCAAAGAGGCGAAATTTTTCAAACCGACGATTGCCGTGATGAGCTTCGAGAATCGGGCGCCGGTACATACTAAATGGCAGCTCGGCAGCGCAATGGCCGAACAGCTTACAGATCGGCTCATGGCGACAAGGCGGTATGTCGTGCTGGAGCGTGCCCAGATGAGGGCTATTATGAAAGAGCTTCATCGGACGGAAAACCCTGAGTTCCGCAAGACCGGCCAACCTCAGCGGGGTCGCCTGAAACACGTACAATACCTTATTAAGGGTACGATTACCGACTTCGGGCATTTCGAAAAGGTCGAAGGTATCCTTGGTCCGATTTTGAGCATATTCGGCACGACCGGCCGATCCGTAGTGGCGGCGACCATTTATGTTGTCGATGTGCAGACTGGGCAGGTTGTCGCCAGTAGTAGTGTGGAAGCGAGAATAAAAGCCAAAAAAGAAAAGGAAAAAGTAAAATATGACGGAATGGCTTTCGGTGGTTACACGTTCTATCACACCCCTCTGGGGCGGGCTACCAATAAAATGCTCGATAAGGCCGTGCGTGAGATTGCCAAAGCCGTCGCCGAAAGACCATATCAGCCCAAAATCGCCTCGATTACCAATGGCCAAATTGTCGTTAATGGCGGCCGAAATCGCCGGATAAAAGTGGGCGATGAGTTCGAGGTACGTCCGGCTTCGGAACAGATCGCGGACCCCGACAGCGGTGATGTCATAGGGCATATCACCGGCTCAAAACTGGGGCGGGTTCGCATCGTACAGGTTACCGGAAAATATTCCATCGCTGAGATAATCCGCGATTCCGGGACAGGACTGTTCGCGCCGGGACAAACCCTTTTTCCTGTTACAGTCGAAACCACCGGCCGAGCCACGGCAGTAACCAGCTATTAAATTTGATTGTACCTGTACCGCAGGCATCCTGCCTGCAATTTGTAGGGTGGGGTCTTACCCCACACATTTTTAAAATAGCCCCTGCTGTTAAGCGGGGGTTCTTCTCTTTTCTTCTTCGTTATCTTCTGTTCAATTGCCTTTCTTCTCTTTTATTTATTCGTGATAATTCGTGTTCATTCGTGGCTAAAATATTCTTTTCTTCCCTCTTTCTCACCACTCATTCTTCTCTCTTTTCTTACGGCCCGAAGGCGTAAAGGCTGCCGTCTTCACTGCCGACAAAGACCATCCCCCCGGCCACTGCCGGCGAAGCGGTAATAGCCTGGCCGATTTCGTAAGCCCGGATTTGTTTGCCGTCGGACAGTGTTACCATATACAATCGCCCGTCGTCCGATCCGACAATGACTTTTCCGTCGCATATTACCGGTGAGCTGTCGATTCCGCCTTTAGCGGCAAATGTCCATAAGAGTTTTCCGTTTTCCCTGTTGAAGCAATACAGGCGTTTGTCTCGCCCGCCGACGACGACGTGTTTTTCTCCAACTGCCGGAGAGGAATAAAACGGATCGCCTTCATTTTGATACCGCCATACGATATTGCCTGTGTTGATGTCTGCGCATAAAAAGGTATCTTCGTAATTGCCGACAAAGGCCAGGCCGTCGGCCAGCGCCGCGGAGCCGGCAATATAGGCGCCGCAATCGATCTGTCTGACCAGTTTGCCGTCGAGGGCGGAGAGAACATGCAGTTTGGCGTCGCAGCCGCCGAAAACCACCATTTCGGTTACCGGGCCGATTTGTTTTCCGCCCGAAGTTTCGGTATGGGTGGCAACCTTAATTGAAGTAATGGCCGGTGTGCCGTTGATATAGTTATCGCTTTTATATGTCCAGACTGTTTTGCCTGTGTCGGCGTTAATGCAGTGCAATTTATTGTCATGGCTTCCGACGAGAATCAGAATTGTATTTTTTTTATTTGGTCGAAACCAGTTCGCTGAGCCTGAAATTTCAGCGGCGGTTTGATATTTCCATTTTAATTTGCCGGTTTTGGCGTCAAGGGCATAGAGAAACGAGTCATAGGACCCGGCAACAACCATATCATTTATCAGGCAGGGCGGTGCTTCCACAGCGTCTCCTGTCTTAAAAGCCCATGCTTTTTGTCCGGTTTTTTGCTCGACCGCATATATATAGCC
>DAOVXR010000321.1 GCA_030636065.1 Sedimentisphaerales bacterium
GTCATCCACAGCCTGCCGTCCATGGCAATACTCCTTTCTTGGTTAGAGTTTGAAAAGAGTATAACCCAAACGGAAGGCTGTGTTTATATAGTTTTTTGAATTATGAAAAATCCTCAATTCTGAATTCTCTTTTTCTCACAACTCACAACTCTTTTATTCGTGTTTATTCGTGGCCAAAAAATCTTTATCCTCTTCGTGCCTCGGCGCGGCGCATTTACGATGGTAGGCCCATTTTTTCGGCTGAATTTTAGTCCAATTTTCGTTTGATTTTGGCCGGTTTGTGTTAATAACTGTCTAAAACTGCCGGAAATCGTTAAAAAAAAGGTTGCAAAACTGCAATACCATCGTATTTGCGCGCGCTTTATCCTGCCTATATTACACAACCGTTACATCTTAACTCTGCCAAAAGGAGTAGAAATCTTATACGAAAAAAGGGACAAATTCGCCGTTTGGGTTTCGGGATTTCTTCCTTAGTTATCTTCATTTCCTTTTGTTCAGATTAGCTTATTAGTGTTCTGGTGGGGGCAGGGAAAACATTGACATTTTAGTATGTCTGTTATATCATTTCGGAATGGATTGGCAGAATTTGAAAGGGAAATTTATAGTTATTGACGGGCCGGACGGGTCGGGCAAGAGCACGCAAGTCGAGTTATTATCTAAGGTTATGATTGATAATGGCGTCCCTGTTTTGTCGTTGCGGGACCCTGGCGGCACACAGATTGGCGAGCACATTCGCGGCATTTTGTTGGACAATGATAATGTTGACATGTGTGTTCGTTGTGAGTTACTACTATATATGGCCAGTCGTGCCCAGCTTTTCACCCAACGCATCGCCCCGGCGTTAAGTCGTTGTGAATGCGTACTTTGTGATCGTTGGGTCTCCAGCACATACGCATATCAGGCCGTAGCCGGCAAAATTGGCCCGAAAGTGGTATTAAACGTAGCTGAAACAGCTTTAGAGCGTACCTGGCCGGATTTAACCATCATCATCGACCTGCCCAGCAATCTCGGCTTAAACCGCCTCAGCGGCCCTCCAGACCGCATTGAGCAGAAAGGAAACGCGTTTCATCGGCAGGTACGAGAGGCTTTTCTGGAATTAGCCGATGTGAGGGATGATTTCGAGGTGGTTGACGGCTCAAATTCCGTTCAAAAAGTACACCAAAATATCTGCGAGGTAATTGAACGATATGTCCATTCTTGACTGTCAGGGGCAACAAAACGCTGTTTTGCGATTGCAGCGGGCGTTACGCGGACAACGAGTTCCGCATAGCTATATTTTTCACGGACCCGAAGGAGTAGGCAAATCTCTGTTGGCCCGTCAATGGGCGAAACTGCTGCTGTGCCCGCAGCCGATACGCTCGAATGAAATCGACGATTGCTGCGATCAATGCCACGATTGCCGAATGGTCGAAGCCGATACCCATCCCGATTTACACATCATTAACCGTGATTTAGCACGGTTCACCAAACAAAAACGCACCAGACAACTTGTCAATCTGCCCATAGACGTTATTCGCGAATTTGTCATCAAACCGGCAGGGGTCGTACCAAACCGCGGCAGAGCACGAGTTTTTATAATCGAAGAATCCGAAACCATGAACCCGGCGTCCCAAAACGCACTACTGAAAACACTCGAAGAACCACCACCGGAAACCTTCCTGATACTGATTACCTCCCAGCCGGAAAAGTTTCTGCCGACAGTGCGATCACGCTGTCAATCAGTACGCTTCGGCCCGTTACCATACGCCTTTATCAGCGAAAAACTTGCCGCGGCAGGCATACCCGCAGAACAAGTGCAATACTGGGCCGATTTCTGTAACGGCCGATTAGGACCAGCACTGGAACTGGCGCAATTAAACCTATACGAAAAAAAATGCCAACTCATCGAACAATTAGCCAATCTGAACTATTATTCGGCCCTGGATGTCGCTGCATGGATAGTCGATCAAGCCAAAGAGTTCGCCCGCTCATACCAAAAACAGTACAAGGAGCCCCCGGCTGAAGATACAAAAAAACCGGGCTTAGCAAAAAAGAAAGGCGGTCGATCTCGCGAAAGCGGTCAACCACTCACAAGCCCGACACGATTAGGACAAACGTATTTCCTGCAAATGCTCTCGCACGCGTTCAGCGAAACACTACGCTTTCACGGGCAACAAGAACAGGAAAAACCCCAATCGGTGAACGCTGAGTCCGCCCGTCAGATTGCTCAAATTGCCCAAAAGTATTCCCCGTGGGCCTGCGCAAGGGCAGTTCGCGCCACCGCCCGTACCGAAGGGCTTCTCCAGGCAAATGTAAATCCCTCTTTGCTTTTCGAGTCTCTTATGATAGAATACATAGATTGTGCCACTTAGACAGAATACAGAAATTTAACCACGGATTTCACCGATTGCACTGATTAAGAAAAGACAGAAGAGAAGAAGAAACAATAGCCACAAAAAAGCTCAAAAGGCACAGGAAAAAGTTGTGAGTTGTGGGTGGTGAGTTGTGAGAAAGAGGGGGGAAAAAGAAGAGTTGAACGTTCAACATTAGAGAGTGTAAGAGTAAATGGGTATAAGGGTATAAGAGTAAAAGAATAGAAGCGTTGTCAACGCTTCTATTCTTTTACTCTTATA
>DAOVXR010000280.1 GCA_030636065.1 Sedimentisphaerales bacterium
CCCGTTCATGCTGCGCAAAATTAAATTGGCGATAATACAAACATCAGATACAATCACGTTTATGTGACAAGTACGCTATAAGTTGCCGAAGAGCAAAGATTGTGCCGAACAGGATTGGGTCAGACACCTTTTTTGACAATAAACCTCTCCGCAAACAGCCCATTCTTCTCTTACTCGTTTCGCACCATTTCTTTTCCGCTCTTTTTTCTTCTTCGTTTCCTTCGCTTTCTTCTGTTCAATTTATTCGTGTTCGCCAAAGGCGAATCTGCCTATGGCACGATCGTTCGTGTTCATTCGTGGCTGAACTTTTTTTTGTCTTTTCTTAATCAGTGCAATCCGCGTAAACATGTCCCTGCGTAGGCAGGGATCTGTGGTTTCTTTTTCTCTTCTCTTCTGTTTTCTGAATTCTGAATTCTGTTTCTCTCACAACTCTTTTCTAAAACCTTAAAATCCGGCATTTACCAGGCTCATACGGGATAGTCAACGTCACATCGCCTGTCTTGATCTCGACCGGCTCGGTCTGATCGGTAAAGTCTGTTCGCCGCACCAGTACCCTGTTACCTAACCGCAGCCCGGAGATTACCGGCCCCGGTTGCCGTGGTACATCGAAACAAATCGGCACTCCATTTTCCAGGAACTCGCCATATTGCTGCGCCGCCGCCCAGACCGGATGCAGTAGCCGAACTTCTTTAACTCGTTCCCGCTTTGCGCACCACAGGAAAAATGTGTCATGCCCGCGTAAGAGCATGTGCCATAATAGTTCCTGATAATTTCGTTCGCTGAATTGTTCGACACCGGTTCGGTCATCTTTTTGGCCGACCATTACGGTATGCCAGTGGACAAAACTTATGATGGGAACATTGTGTGGTGTATGACGGCCGGCATTGCCTGCCACCTTCAGCATATTATAGAACCAGCGATAATCGCCCGGCTCGAAATCATACCATTGCCACGTCCACGACCAGGGGTAAACAGTCGGCATAGCGAAGGTATAACCGGTTGCCTCGAAATCATTCGCCCAGTGGCGGTAGTGAGCTTTTTGATCGATAAGCGCCGGCTGACCTGGGACATATCTTTCAAAATAGTCATACCAATAGCGAAAACCATCGTGGGGATATAGAGCGTAATTACCCACCAGTACATCGGGAAAACGCGACAACAGCGGCTTGGCATAAACATCATTTTGAATATCGCTGCGTAGGTCCCGAATGACTTTTTGGAACTGGAGAAAATTATTATCAATATCAGGAATGTTTTTTCGGCAGCGTTGGCATTTTTTAGAGGCTTCCCATGCGCCGTTCCATTCGAGTGGTCCGTCAACCTCCCAGTCGGCGAAGACAAAATCGCATATCAGTCCTTCACGGGCATAAGCGTCGGCATACCATTCGATTCGTTCGCGTATTATTTTACGCCGATGCTCGATTGCGAAGGGGCAGCCCATATTTTTTTTACCGAACGATTTGTCCCGGAACGGTTTGCCGTTGGTGTCGATATGCGCTGTCTTTTTATCATTGTCGAAAAAGGAATATAGACATGCATTGGCATTGATATTAATCCGCAGGCCGCGTTTTTTTTGTGCTTTGGCAACCGGCAGACATTCGGCCAGACATTGTTCGCGTTTATTTGGCCGCCAACTACAAATCAGACCGACACCTCGTCGGTCCAGTTCTCGCACAAGCACTTCTGCCGTCGCTTCGTCGAGCTGTCCTGGATTCATTGCCGGCCATAAATAAAGCGGCAGCCGCTTGCCCCGATCGAACTTCAGCGGTTTGGTGTTGTCCAGTACGAGTTGTATGTGCTCGGGCCATTTTGGGACAGACTGCTTTGTTTGTCCATAACCCGGCGTTGCAGCCACCCATAGCGCCTCGATTGTGATACAGAATAATAATAAATTTCGCATGGTTGCCGACCTCCTGTTTAATTTATGATACATGTTATGTATAGTTATTGTATTTCTCTACTATTGCAAGTATAAATATTATATTATGAGATAGTATATTATGAGATAGTATATTATGAGATAGTATATTATGAGAATCATCACTGGCACAAAAGCGCGAATGACAATATTGCCTCCGCGTGATCGCACGACACGGCCGATTACTGATCGCGTCAAGGAATCGCTTTTTTCGATTCTTGGCCCGTATGTTGCCGACGCGGTGGTAGCGGATTTGTTTTGCGGAACCGGTTCGCTTGGTTTGGAGGCTATTAGTCGCGGCGCTCGTCATGCTGTTATGGTCGATACTGACCGTAATGCGCTGATGCGGCTTCGGAAAAATATTGAAAAGCTCCGGTTTCAGGATAGTACTTCGGTTATCAGCGCCGATATTTTCCAAACCGGCATACCTTCACAATTCAACTATAACAGTGTTTCGCAGCAGGATAAACCCGAATTGTGTAATTTAATTTTTGTCGATCCGCCCTACCGTCTTTCGCAAAATACCTCGTTAGAATCGCAACTGGGCCGATTATTGACAAAAATAAGCGACCAGATTGCCGATGAAGCCACCATTATATTTCGACATGAACGGCGGACAGAACCACTGCCCGATTACGCGGATTTGCACCAGTTTGACCAGCGAATTTATGGCCGAATGGGTCTTACTTTTTTGGAAAAAACCGCAAAAAACAAAAAAGACGAAAAATGAAAATAGCTTGAAAACCTGTAAAAAACCTCAAAAATACCCTGAAAACCGTTAAAAAATCAGCGCACAGTCAAAACCCGCTCGTTTTTTTTAACGTAAATGGAGCTTTTCATTGCCAAAATCAGTAAAAAACAAGGCAAAAACAAGAAAACCGATACCCCCCCTGAAAGCAGTATTAAAAGTGATACGCACCCTCCGGGCCGACCATTTCGAGGCACTTTTGGCCGGCGGTTGTGTGCGCGATAAACTGCTTGGCAAGGTACCAAAAGATTATGATGTTGCAACAAATGCCGTCCCGGATGAAGTACGAAAATTGTTTCCCCGAACACTGACAATCGGCGTCCAGTTCGGCGTGATAGTTGTTCTGACAGGCGGCCGACAAATCGAAGTCGCCACCTTCCGAAGCGATACCTCATACAAAGACGGACGGCGTCCGGAAAAAGTTGTTTTCACCGACGCCCAACACGATGCCGAACGTCGAGACTTTACCATCAACGGAATGTTCTATGATCCCGTATCAGAAAAAATAATCGATTACGTCGGCGGCAAAAAAGACCTGCAAAAAAA
>DAOVXR010000239.1 GCA_030636065.1 Sedimentisphaerales bacterium
CGGAACGAGACAAATAAAAGACCTCGTCCGTGAACTCGGCAAAAGAGGTAAAACCGTGCTGCTGTGCAGCCATCTGCTGGCAGATGTCGAGGACGTCTGCGACCGTATCTGTATCCTCTACGGAGGTAAAGTCCAGGCCGAAGGGACAGTCGAAGAAATGCTCACACGCGGACGATTTACCCAGATAGTAAGTCCGGCGCTCTCAAAACAAACCCTGGACAAAATCGAAAATATCATCCAAAACGAATGCCCGAAAGACGATCGGCAAATAACAGTAAGCACGCCACGCGATAAACTCGAAGATGTCTTCCTGCATATCGTATCCAAGGCACAAGCGGCAGAAGTAGAAACGTCAGGCGCTACGATGGGGGCCGGAGTAAGCGATTTTCTTACCAGCTCAATTCCATCACAAGACGAATCAACAGTCGTTATCGAACAATTAGTCTCGCCACAACAACCTACGGCTGATACGATTGACACGACCGAAACGGAAACACAATTAAAACCGATCAAGGCCGATGCTGTTCGTCAGGATGTGCTTGAATCACTGGTCGAAACCTCGGATAAGATCGACACGCGGAGTGCGCCTCCCACTTCAAATGAAAAACGCGTGGGTCAAAGTCCCACCCTACCTGTGGATGCTGGTGATGTGAAAGAAAACGAGACAAAAGATTCGTCGGTGGATCGATCTGTTATCGATGGGTTGCTCGGAGATGAAAAGTAGAGAAGAATTTTAGATTTAATGATCTGATGATTTAATGATTTAAGAGTTGAACGTCCAACATTCAACGTTCAACATTCAACGTCGAATCAAAGAAATATTGAATAAAGAAAGAGTTGAGCATCGGATAGAAAACCGCGTGGGGTGAGAACCCACCCCACGGAAGAACCCCCCATTGACATGAGGGGCTGATAAGAACCCCCCATTGACATGAGGGGTTAGTGAAGAAGTGTTTGGAGTGTAAAGACGATTCGTGAATAAAGTATGGGCTATAGCACGAAACCTGATTATAGAAGTCCTGCGTATGCGGATACTGATGGTGTTCATCCTTGCGATTACCGCGGGCAATACCGTTTTCCTGGCTCTGTGGTTACACGACTATTCCGGCAGAGTCGATGAAAAAGTACAAACCTTTCTAAGCTATAGTCTAAGCTTTACCACTACGTTCCTGGCGTTGCTGACGATATTCATCTCAATAGCCACCATTACCCGCGACATAAAGCGCAAAGAAATATTTACCATCGCTACCAAGTCCATAAAACGTATCCATTTTCTGTCAGGTAAATTTCTTGGGATGGCCCTGCTGAACCTGATCTTATTAAGTATCTCCGCAATAATAATCTTCACACTCGCCCGCTATTATCTGCCACGAGGCAGTAACGTAACACCCAACGAAAAAGCGTATCTGGAACAATTAGTGTTCACAGCACGACAGGCCGTCAAACCGGAATATAAAGACGTGCAGGCCGACGTCAAAAAATGGGTCGATGAAAAAGTTCAGGAAAAACTCCGTAACGAACCCGACCGCTATGGAAATAATCCCGTCGAAGTCGAAAAGATGCGGCGCGTACTGACCGCAGATAAAACCAAAGAATTCATTATCCGACAGGCTGCTGCGCCGCCCGGCGGTCATCTGATATGGCACTTTACAGGTGTTAATCCGCCAGAGAGAGAAAATGGTTATATCTTCGTCCGTTTCAAACAAGACGTAACAAACGATCCGCCCGATCTGCATACTTATAACGAATGGATGTTCGGTCCTCAAGACCCTCTTGTCCATGGCGGTATGATACGGCCGCGATCACGCGACGTTATCCGTACTGTCCATGAGTTTCCCATACCCGCAGGAAGCGTTTCCGAACAAGGCGACCTCTATGTCCTATACCATAACCCCCTGATGAATCGTAGTACAACAGTTATTTATCAGCCCGGTACGGGTATCGAGGTACTCTATGTCGCAGGCACATTCTCCGGGAACTTCCTGCGCACAACAGCCCTGATCTATCTGCGTCTGCTGTTTCTTGGAATCATCGGTCTGGCTATGGGAGCGTGGCTGAGCTTTCCCGTGGCGGTACTACTGGTGTTGGTAGTCTATGTGCTCGGACTGAGCAGCAGCTTTATCGCTTCGGCGATTACTTACGAAACCAGTGTTACTGTCAATATGTTCATTACCGTTATAATGAAGTTTTTACCCAGCTTTTCGTCCTGGGACCCGGTACCCATGATCGAAAAAGGCAGACTGGTGTCTGTGAACTTAGGCGGCAGCCTGCTCGATGCACTGGATTTGTATCTGCAAGGTGAAAAAATCACCCCCGAAGTGTGGAATAATCTCCTTCTGTTGAAAGATTTATTGATCGGCGCAATCGCGGGCTTCATCGGATACATAGTGTTCAGATTCCGCGAACTGGCCAGGGTCGTAGTGTAAAAGATATGCGTAGAGGATATTTAACATCTGTGTTTCTGGGGCTGTTGGGCGTCGGTTTTTTAATGGCCGCGGCTGCTCTTCTCGATCCGATCTATGCGCTTCGCAAAGAGTACAAACTGCAATCGGGAAATCCACTGAAAGATAAGCAAATTTCGGCTGAGTTACGGTTACCGCCGGTAATACTTTTCACCTTCCGCGCCCTGGCAATCGATTACCTGTGGATTCGGGCCGAAAAACTCAAGGATGAAGGTCAGTATTTTGACGCCCTTCACCTGGCCCGGATGATCTGTGTGCTCCAACCCAATCTCGCCAGCGTATGGGATTTCCAGGCGTGGAATATGGCCTATAATATCTCCGTGACGCTGCCAACACCTCAACAACGCTGGAACTGGGTCCGCGCAGGCTATGAACTGCTACGCGATAAAGGACTCCTGTATAACCCGCACAGCCTTAAACTGTATCGCTCACTGGCCTGGACGTTCCAACATAAAATCGGCGGCGTCAGCGACGATCATCACCGATATTATAAACTGCAATTGGCCCTGGATATGACGCCGTTGCTTATGCCACTGAACAGTCAGGAAATCAATTCCGCGGGGGACATCGCGGCTATGGCCGAAATCGGAACCGATTGGGATAAATTCAAATCCGACCCGGAAGTCGCTGACCTGCTCGGCAAAATCCGAACGGCCGAGCCAAAAATGAGCAACAAAGAAAAATTGTTCGACGGTCTGATGAAAATTCGTGTAAATTCGACCGATTACGCTCCCGCTCTGCACCAGGTACTGGCAGATAATCGATATAACCAGGCCCTGAAGAATCTCGATGTGTTTATTCGAGCGCAAAAACTTCGCGATAACTGGAAACTCGAAGCAAAACGAATGAACGAGATCAATAAAAAATACGGCCCTATAGATTACGCAAATGAAAATACTCATCTCAGTATGGATTGGCGGCTGCCATGGACACACGCTATCTACTGGGCGGTCCGAGGGCTGGAGTCCACCGAGGACAAAACCGGCTTCGACGTTCTTAACCTATATCGAGTCGTTTATCACTGTCTGCAGGAACTCTATCATTACGGTAATCTGCAGATAACGGCCTACGCGTATCCCAGCCAACCCAAACAAACCGAGCCAGTCAAAGCTGTGCAGGACGCACCACAAGACGTTAAACTAATGCTCTTCAACAGCCAGGACCTGAGAATGTTTCCCGTTGCGTATCAGGCGACACTGGAGGTGCTCAAAACATACAA
>DAOVXR010000303.1 GCA_030636065.1 Sedimentisphaerales bacterium
AGAATATTAGGCCGCTGCCGCTTATTTTCCCCTTTCTTGAACAGACCTTTGCCTGCCCCCCCACAACCGGACAGACTGTATGTTAGCGTTACTGCGAATGTATTTTTTAGAAACTGTCGTCGATTCACTGATCATCCTTTACTTAAGTGCTATTGGGAAAAGGTAGCTATTCAGTCTTGTAGGGTGGGTTCCTGTACTATTTCCCGCAGGGACGGCTGAGCGATTACATAAAAACGGATGGACTCCATCGTCGGGTGAACCCCTAAACATGCGCATAAAAAAAGCGAGAGAAAGAATATTGCTTCTCTCTCTCTCTCGCCCAAAGGAGGAGGAAAATGTCTCTCTCATAATCTACATAATCACTACATCCATTACCAACAATACACCAGATTCCGGACAAAGCAAGTATAAAATTTAATTTTTCAATATTTTCAGCCGTTTTTTCGATTTTTTCAGCCGTGGATTGTTTTTATATCTCTCGTTATAATAAGGAGTTACAGATATTTGCCAATCAATTATTTACCCACACAAAAGCGACTAAAAATATTATCGAGCACATCCTCGGTTATCACAACGCCGCTGATACAACCGAGGTGGTCGAGACAGGAGCGTAATTCGACTGCGAGAAGTTCCCACTGTACCTGGTCAGGGTCATTTGGGACAGCCCTGCCGGCATCTTCCAGCAAAGATATCGCCCCATTCAGACAATCCCGGCCGTTTTGGAGCAACTGATGCTGACGGGCGGTCAGGGCCATAGCCTGCGTGGAGGTCTCACAGGTTAGTATTTTACGTAACGCATTGTCAATTCTGACTTTAAGTAGATTGAGATTGTCGCCCCGCAGAGCACTTACGCGAATGGAACAGGTGGAAGCGTCCGATAATATATCATCGAGCTGCTGCTCGTGGTGGGGCAGGTCGATCTTATTGGCTATGAGAATGACGTGTTCGGGCAGTTCCATATCGTCAGGCAAAGCGGAAAACCCGTATGAGTCGGCCTCGGCGGCGTCAAAGACCCATAACAGTAAATCACAGGTAGCAACGGCACGGCGGGAGAGCTTACGGGCCGCCTCGGCAAGAGGATCGCTTACCACCTCAGCCGCGTCATATAGCCCTGCCGTATCGATAAGCATACATTCGCCATCGGGCAGGGACAAGGGAACTGTGAGCAGATCGCGGGTGGCCCCGGCAATTAAGCTGACGATACTGCGATCGATACCTGACAGGCTGTTGACCAGGCTGCTTTTCCCGGCGTTGGCCGGCCCGGCGATGGCAACCCTCGGAAGGTGCGTCAGTTCATCCCAGGTCATACTGTTGGTCAACAGGCGGTCCAAATCTCCCAGAACGGCCGTAACTTGGCCCTGGAGTTGTTCGCCGGTGGCAAACTCTATATCTTCTTCGCTGAAATCGATGCCTGCCTCGACCAGGGCAAGTGCCTCGGTAAGTCGGCGGGTAATTTCTGAACAGACCCGGTGAAGTCGGCCGTCCAGCAGTCTTTCCGCGGCGCGTAATTGGCCGTCGCTGTGGGCGTTAATCACCTCGGCAACGGCCTCAGCCTCGGTCAGATCGATTCGGCCGTTGAAAAACGCACGAGCGGTGAACTCACCCGGCTCAGCCGAACGGACGCCGTCACCGGTAGCCAACAATTCCTGGAGAACCATCTGCAAAAGCGGCCCACTACCAGGCAGATGAAACTCAACCACATTCTGGGTGGTATAGCTGCGGGGAGCGCGAAAAATGTATAAGTCGGCCGGGCAGAAAACAGCCTTGGTGAGCCTGCAACGGCCTTTGATCACGCTCCAGGAAGCCGCCTCGATAACAGGCATCCCATCATCTCCCTGGAATATCGCATCTGCAAGGCCTAATGCTTCAGGCCCGCTAAGCCGAATAATGCCCCGGCCCGCACTGCCGGCGGCTGAACTAATGGCCACAATGGTATCGTCCAAAATATACATATCTGCAAGTTATACTACTGCGGTGTAATAGTTGTAAAGTTAGAATTTTACCTTGACCACCCAAAGCTAAAGAGGTATAAAGATAAGCGATATGCATGACTGTGCATAACGCTGGCTGATATACACCGCCGTCATCTTGCAGGAAGTTTATAATAATGGCTGTAACCGCTCGGCATAAGGAGCCCCAACCGCTTGCGAGCACGGGCTTTACGCTCATTGAGTTACTGGTTGTAATCTCGATTATAGCTGTTTTAATCAGTATTTTGCTGCCGGTTCTGGGTCGGGCAAGGTCTTTGGCCAAACAGACTGTTTGTCAGACGCAGTTACGACAGTGGGGTCTCGCTTTTGAGATGTATGCTCAGGAGAACGACGGTCTGTATCCGCATACTGACGGTCAGGATCGCGGCAGCAGTGAAGCGGATAAATTCGGCTGGGTCGATATGGTTCCTCCTTTGATGGGTGAGAAACCGTTCTACGATTACCCTCGTGGCCGACGGCCCGGCGAGGATAGTGTGTTTCAATGCCCCGCGGCGAAACTGGCGCCGCTGGATTGCTATACTTATAAGCCCACAGTGGACGGTTTTTTTTCTTATGCGATGAATTCCTGTCTTGAACTGGACGAGAATTGTTGGCCGCCTTATGACCAGCCCGGCGGAAATAATATGCCGTCTTTTCTCAAGACAACCCGCATAAGAAAACCCGCGCGGGTTATATTGTTGTTTGATCAGTTGCTTGATCCCCGGCTCGGTTACGACGGGCAGGAAAAATATCGTAACGCCGGCAAATACTGCGGCAGTTACCCCAAGGCGTTCAGTGCTCGCCATGCCCGCAGTGGTGAGAAAATAGGCGGCTCATTGCTTTATTGCGACACCCATGTCGAATGGAAGCCGTCCGTCTGGAAAGAGGATTGGCCCGGCGACCTTGAGGTACCGCCCCGCAACGATTACAACTGGTATCCGTATTAAAAAAATATGGGTGGAAGTAGGGCGGGCCGTGCCC
>DAOVXR010000311.1 GCA_030636065.1 Sedimentisphaerales bacterium
ATCTTGTATTCCTTACACAGTCGTTCAATCAGATCGAACGAGTCCTCCTTCGGTTCCGAACCGATATTTTCGATCCCCATATCCCTGGCGAACTCGAACACCTTACGGCATTCAACCTCGTTATTCGGCAAACGTACCACCCCATAAGATACCAGCTTGACATTCGCGGCGGCCAGTTTTTTCTTTACTTCTTCGCGCTGTTCCATCGGCATGTCGTGTCCGAATGTTGCCTTTGGTTTTTCCTTGCTCAACTTTTGCTTCGAGTACGCCTCAATCCAGTTCATACCCATCGCCGCCGCCTTATCGACGGCTTCGTAGAAGGTGAAATTCTTGAAAGAGTACGCCTGCACTCCCATCCGCCAACCCTCGCCGGCGTCGGTTGCCGGGTGCTCAGTCAGCGCTTTGCCATGAGCGGCCGTACAAAAGGTAATTATCCCTACCATAACCATCATTGTCGCGGTTATTTTCTTCATCATATAACTCCCGAAAAATTTAATCTTCCAAGTTCTCACGTTGGGTGCCACCTTTCTGTATTTCAGAGAGGTGCGTCTATACTTTGAATAACAATATAAATCCAATAGTACACGCGAGCATAATCAAACCCGGCACAGCGAAGATCGGGCGCCACTGGAATTTGTCGCCCTTCTTGAATTTATCCATCGTTATCCCAGCCAATTGCGTACCGAGGAACAGGCCCACACCTGTGGTAGCCGCGAAAATCATTGCCTGCATTGAACCGCGGATATCCTCCGGTGCGATCGCGTTCGCGAAAATCTGGCCCGCGATTATAAAAAGTACGTACGCAATCCCGTGCATTGATTGTGAACCAACAATCAACCACCGCGGTTTTTCCACCACATAGGCAATATACAACAACGACCAGCACGCTGTCCCGATTACCAATGTCCATTTGAAGCCAACTTTTTCTATCATCAGACCCAGGAGAAAAAATGTAGCCACTGCCTGCACTACCTGTGCAATCGCCATTGACGCCGGCACATTCTTACTCGAAATCCCCATGTCCTGCATAAACTGAGCTGTGCCGAGAAAATAGAATTGCATCATCCCCGCGGCGATCATCGAGAGCACCATGAAAATCAGGAAATTGGTATCGCTCAGCATTTGCATTGCCTTGAGGATTGGCGCTGTGCCGGACTTGGCCGGAGGAGTCTCCGGCATAAAGAAACAGCTTACCGCCATAATCACCGACAGAATCGCCGCCATATAAAGGCAGTCACGGCCTTGCTCTCCTGTCTTGAAAATCCAGCGGCATCCCGTCAGGAAATAGCCCGCCAACGCCCATGCGATCGGTGCCCAGATAAAAATTGTCGGTGAGATTTTCCCGGCGTCCAAACCTTTTTCCGCCAACTGCCGAAACATCAGTGAATTGACCAACGGCAGAGTAGCCGCAAAACACAGCGAATATAACAACATTACCACGAACAGCCCCGCGAATTTCCGCTGGCGGGCCGCGATGAACATCAGTACCGCCCCAATTATATGAGCAACACCGATTATCAATTCCGTGTTCACCCATTTGTCGGCAAGCTGGCCCGCTGCCAGCGGCGAGATAATACACGCCAGTGGCAGTGTGGCATATATCCAGCCCGTCTGTTTGCCGCTCATCTTCAGCGGTCCTAACAGCCGAGCCGCCAGAACAGGCATCCACGCGCCCCAGATAGCGTACTCAAGAAACATCAATACGCTCAGGCTCAGATACAATGATGTACTCATTCGGTTTTCCTTTCGCTTGTTTGGTTTCTGTTACAGACTCCAACCACTACGGTATTCTCGACAAAAACAACTGCTAACCGTTCACTGGTTTTTTTGTAGGGCGGGCCATGCCCGCCATTTAATCTTTTTCGGTTCAACTCCAATAAAGTTACGTAGGATAAAACTCAATAGTACAAAAACGACGTGAGATAAGTATAACAAGCTGAAAGGAAGATTGTCAAAAAAATAATTCGCTCATATTGTCGGTTATAACCGGCCCTCACTTCAGCTAATTCTTGCTTATATGTATATCCAATGGGTCTGTTTTTAGAGGCCGCCTTATGGTTTTTCAGCAATGTGATTTGCCAGTTGGGCCAGGGCTGCCTTCGGGACATCCGGGTCGGTTACGGCGACACTGCCGACGCCGCTGAAATCATTGCCCGACAGCACAACATCTCTGCTCTGCGGTCCCTGCAGATTCAGGAATAGTTCCGTGCCGGTTTTTGGCCTGCAACCGCGAACAAATACTTCCCGAACATCAGTCAGACGAATTGTCGCGGCGGCGCCGGGACTGTATGGAACATCAAGGGAGTCGATCAGCATATCTTCCACGTCTTCGCAGACAAAGGCGTGGCGTTGGTCAGCGCGGGTGGTTTGTAGTCGGACATTGGTGAATTTCAAGCCCTTGACATGACGGCAATAAAACCCGTAGGCAGGCAGTACACCAAACATAAAGGCTGAAGGATATTTTTCAGCATTTTCCCGGACTTGTCTATCAGCAACCTTTCTGATTTCTCCGCCTTCGAAACTCAGATTGATATTACTGAGTGAGACGTTCTCAATCGGATGGCCCGGCAAACCGGTGATCGAACAACCGGTCCGGGAGGCGCCAGTCGCAATAATATTGCTCAAGACGACGTTTCGTAACTTGCCGACAGGTGGTATGGGCTGGTCTTTCTCATACTGACGAGCCCGATTACCGAGACGTATGAAAATAGGGGTGTTCACCCCGTTCATAACGATGTTGGAAATCGTAACGCGATCCAATATCCCGCCATCGAC
>DAOVXR010000134.1 GCA_030636065.1 Sedimentisphaerales bacterium
CCTCGGCCATCGTGCCGCATCCCACACGTTCGCTGATCGTGGTAGTGGCCCCGGCGGAGTTAATAGCGGAGATGGAAAAGGTGGTCGCCGAGGAACTGGACGAAGCTCCGTCAGAGCCGCCCAAGCCGCCGATGTTCCAGGAATATATTTCACTGAAATACATAGACGCGATGGAATTTGTTTATATTCTCAGGAACAACGAAACACTTACGGAACGCCAGGACTGGCTGTTCGACATAAAAGACTTTAAGAGACCCGCCAATCTGTTGAACAAACTGATGGATCACAAGGACCTTTTGTGCCAACTCATCAAGGGACAGTTTTCTCAAAAGATGCTGGCCCTGCTGAAAACGTATGACGGTGCCGTGCCGTCCGAGGTATTGAAAGAAACCCTGGTGGAGGAAATGAATATTATTATCCAGGGCAGTAACCTGTACGACGAAGAGCGTCTCCGGCACATCCAACTGCCGAAGGAGTTGAAAAGACTGATTAATCAAACAGGTTTGGACAGCAGTATCATACGAATTAACCGTACGATTCTGGAGGCGGCTTATCCGCAGGAAATCGATAAAGTCAAATATAAATTCAAGTCGTCTGTGGCGCCAAATAATATTCTGATTGTATCCAGTCATAACGAAAACCTACTGAAAAAAATCGTGGAATTTAAAAAGAATCTGGATGTTGATTTCAAAGAACTGCGCTATATACCGCTTAGCTATGCCAAGGCTGAAGAGGTGGCGGGCATGCTCACCAAGCTATACCCTGAGCAGTTGCCGATGCCGCCGTCGGGACTGGAGCAGACGGCCGGGGAAAAGAAGGAAGTAAAAGAAAGCGAAGAAGCATTTGAAGAAGCAACGCTGCTATCAGAGGTAACCCGGACTGAACTGGAAGGGCTTGGGATTTATGATCCGGGTATGCAGTCGCGGATCAGCCGTTCGCTAAGGCTGGTAGCGAAAAAAGAACTGCTCATCGTGCCTGACAAGACGCGGAATTACCTGATGATCTACACTTATTCCCGGAATTTCCCGAAGATTCTCGATCTGATCGAGGAACTCGACAAACCGCAAAAACAGGTATTCATCGATGTCTATATAGCTCAGGTTTCGCTGGACGACGCCCTTGAAATAGGGATCGACTGGAGCCTGACAGGGCCAGCGACCAACATCGAGCGAAAAGGTGAAACAATCCCCTATACACTCGGACAAGCCTTCAATACGCAACAATTGATTAACAAGGGACTCAATTATGATTTCATCAGCGAGAACCTGGAGGTGTACCTGAGAGCGCTGCATGCGACAAAAAGCGTGGATATTATGGCCCGACCGTCTATTCTGGTGAAAAACAACGAAAAAGCAATAATGTCGCTCGGCCGTAAAGTACCTTTGGTAAAAAGCGTCAATGTTAATATTACAGGCCTGACAACCAGTAAAATAGAATATGAAAAAATTGCTACGTCTATGACCGTTACTCCCCAGATTCATCCGGATAATTATGTTTCACTGGATATCGAACAAACTATAAATGACATCAGTGCAGAAACATTTCAGATTTCCGAAGAATTTAATCCCCAGGTCATCCTGATGCGTGAGGCCATTACTAAACTGCGGGTCAAGGACGGCCAGACAGTCTGTCTTGGAGGGTTTATTACAGACGATATAACTTCCGACGAAAAGAAAGTTCCTCTGTTAGGCGATATTCCCATTCTGGGTCATCTGTTTAAGTACAGTGTTCAGTCGCGGACTAAGAGGGAACTGGTTATTTTTATTACCCCGCATATTATGGAGACTCCATCCGAATTATTGAGGATGACCAACGAACAACGGGCATTCAGCGGCGCCGAGGTTCGTGAAGAGCGACGCAATAAAGATATTCTCGAGCCACAGGTGGATTTGCGTCCGCCGCCGTTCAATGAACCGATACCAAAGGCCCTTAAATCGGATAGGTCGAACGGAGTGTCGCCATAAAAAGAAAAAAGTTGTGGGTGGTGAGTGGTGAGAAATACAGAGGAGAGAAATGGTGTGATATATCGTACTTAGGGTTTATCGGCAAGCTGCCGGCGCAGTCTGCTGATGTCTTCTGAGACGATTCCTTTGAGGATGTCTTCTACAAACGGATTGTGGTTTCGGTAAGCGGGGATTACTTTTTGTCGCTGGTTCTGAACTGTCATTGATATTTCATCTGTTTCGGCTGGGACAGTTTGCTCTGTTTCGTCCGGGTCAGCTTGCTCGATAGTGATAACAGATTCTTCGTCGGCGATCTGGGGGGTCTCGAAATTCACCTCTTGCGGCGCTTCCTGTGGTTGTTGAGGGGCTTCGGAAAAAGACTTCTGCTGCTGTTCCTGCTTCTGTTCCCGCTGTTGCTCCTGTTCCTGTTGTGCGCGGTCGGCGGCTTCCCGGCAGGCGAGCAGTAAGTCCTGTCGTGCCTTTTCGATCTGTCCAGAATCAGAGGATATATTTTCGTGAGGACTCATAAAACCATCTTAAAGGTAAAGGCGTAAATGGTAAAGGCAAAAATAAATGAGTGGTGAGTGGCGAGTTCGCCTCGGCGAATCTGCCTACGGCACGATGGTGAGAAAGAGAGAATACAGAAGGAACGAATAATAGAAAGCCGCCATCGTCTGTCCTTCCAGACGCTGCCATCCGTTGTGGGGACGGGGGACTAAACAGACAGAAAGTAAATGATCAGAGCGTTGGCAATCGCTGCCAGCAGGGCGGTCAGGCCGACCGTTATAATCAGACTTTTGAGACGGGGTGATTGGGTTAGGGCCGGCGCCGGAGGCGCGGTGGCCGGATGGGTGGGTCGGGCTTTCCGTTCGGCCGGTGAGGGTAAATAAAGTTTGTTCTGCCGAACGGACTCGACGATCTGAGCGATCAGTAAATTGGCCTGAAATAAAGGTATGTTCCAGCTATCAGCGAGACGCAAAAGTTCACGGCGGGAATCGAACCGAATCAGGTCGCCCTCCAAACGATAAATCACCTCACGACAAAATTGGTCCTCTGTCTGGTTTTGTTTTTTCCGGTCGGCTGATGTAATCTCAGGTTGTTTGGGGGGAAGCCCAAAATACCCGACAGCCGTTCTGTCAGACAGAAATGCCCCATTTTTTATGGCTGATTTGACCGGTGGGCGGTTCGATATTTGCCTGTGGTCGGCCACACGCCGGGCAAGCAGGCTTAACGGCTGGGCCGAGAGGCGAGCAGGCGAAGTTGAGTCGGAAGACGGCTTAAGGGCCTTGTAGGCCCGCCGCACCGCGGTTAGTAAATCATTGCGATAAAAACGCAACGGACCCCGGCGGGTAAGACGCAAAAAACGCAGTTGGCTGCGTTGATAGGCCGTATCGAGTCGATCCGGGGTTACCGGATGGGTCAATTGCAAAATTGTCAAATAATCATTAGACATATCAGGCTCTCTAATCAATGATAACAGATCAGCAGTGCCTTTGTTAAGGTGCTAATTGGACTAAACCGGCCGACGAGAGAAAAAAAACACGGGAACGTGTTGCTTATGACGGTTATAATGGTCAGAGTTGATAAATGACCGAAAATAAATCGAAAAAAAAGCTGAAAAGCCTACTCATCGCTCTGTTGATACTGACGGACATAGTGATGATTGTGGGCGTAATCGCCTATTTTCTGCTGATTGCCTTGCCAAAGGATTATCGTCCGCAGGTGCCCGACAAGGCCCAACAGAAACAGGCGGAAGATATTATGTGGAAGAAGTCCGAAGAGTACCACAATAATATGTATGAAACGAAACGCTTCAGCGTACGGTTCTCCGAACAGTTGCTTAATACAATGCTTCTACACGGGGAGACACAAGAATATTGCCGGAAACTCATAGGCCGATTTGCGGAACTTCCGCGGCAGCCCCAATTGAGACTGACAAGAGATACGATAGAATTTATGGGGCGATTCAGATATAAAAAAATGGATTTTGTAATGACAGTAGGGTTCAGGATCGTCCCTGTCAATTCCGGCAGGTTGAAATTGACTATGATCCCGGTTAAATTAGGGCGGCTGACGGTGCCGTATTCTATGGTTCAGGCACGGCTTGGCCGGCTGACGGCGGGGCTGGAAGAACGGGGATTGAAAAATATAGAGGGCAAGGCGAAATCGGTAAATAATGCCAACAGGTTCTCGGCTGTTTTGCTCGGATTACTTGAGAAACAAGAAGTGGTACTGGACAATGAGTACCAGGCATTTAAGGACCGACGGGCGCGTATGACAGGGATACGGGTCAGTAAAGGCCAGATAGAACTGGAGTTTCAGCCTATCGGTCAGTTGAAATAATTTTACCTGGTTCCATGCCGAGGACTGTACAAAAGTACCTCTGGGCCTTCGGCGGACAAGTTCACCTTCGGCGGAAAGTAGCACCCGACGGCAATAGATAAACGGAAGCAAATAATGGTACGGATAACACGAGGTATATCGTTACACATCAGTGCGGCGGAAGACAACCTGCTTATGGGGTTGGCTGGTTCGCTTTCTCTGGACCGGGTGCCTTTGACACTCTGGTTCACTTACGAAAGTTCTCACATCAATGAAAGTGGTATGGTAGTCAACGTAACCGAGATAAATAATGCCCTGCGTAATGAACTGGGCAGGCAACCGGTCGGAATACGTAACGCCGAGGTGCTGTTAAACTGGGCGTGGGAGGTTATGCGGGATAAATTCGAGCATTGCCGACTGCGACGGCTGACACTGGATATTCATAAATCACTTGCTGTCACAAGGGATTCCGAGGAGCCTGAAATGATTCAGATTACTACGAAATATGAACTGGCGGCGTCTCATCGGCTTTGGAACCGCAAATGGGATGAGCAGCGGAACCGGCAGATGTTCGGCAAATGCAGTAACCCGGCAGGGCACGGGCACAACTATTTGCTGGAGGTAACAATCAGCGGCAAATCCGATGCCGAAACCGGACGGGTAGCGTTTCCGGATGATATTGACAGGATAGTTCGCGAACAGGTGATCGAACGATTCGATCATAAGAACCTCAACGAAGACACGCATGAATTCGCCGAACGGATGCCTACAGTAGAGAATATGGCTCAGGTGTTCTGGGAAAGGCTTGCCGACAGATTTGATCATGCCCAACTGGTACGAATAAAACTGTGGGAGACGTCAAGTACCTACGCCGAATATTACGGTACTGAGTAAGAGAGAATTCAGAAGATAGAAGACAGAAAACAGAAATTTAACCACGGATTTCACCGAGGCAGGGGGCGCAGGGATCGGGGGATTCTTAAGTAGCCCGGGCCATGCCCGCCATATTGTAGAGTGGGGCTTTGACCCACGCGTTTATTAGCCCCTGATATAAAGCTTGTCCCCGCGGAGGCGGGGATCAGGGGACTCTTCTTATTAGGTTCAACTCCAATAAAGTTGATGCTTTTTTCAAGGTCTTGATTACAAGACCTTGGAGTTTAACGCTACCTACCTTCGCAGGTACAAGTTTATGGCCTCCGGCA
>DAOVXR010000228.1 GCA_030636065.1 Sedimentisphaerales bacterium
CAAACATCAGCATGAGGTGATCGACCGTTATTACCAGAATCTCGATTCGATTATGCTGCAGAAATTGCAGGAGTTGGTATCCGAGCTTTATCTCGCTAAAGATGGGCCGAAAGAAGACCGATTGTGGGATCGCGTCGAAAAGGCGATGGTGAAACTGAAAACACCGAAAACTATCAGCGAATATATTATGCGAAAACGTCAGGTGGAAATTTTGGCCCGAAATATCGAAGACTGGCTGAGAAATGTAAAATGAAAAATATAAAATAAAGATTTTTCTCAAAAAATCAGTTCACTTGGCCGCCATGTCGGCTTATTCTGCGACAGTATTGTTCGGATTTGCAAATTCTTGACAATAAGCAAAAGAGGGAAAATAAATGCCGAGATTTCCTAAAAGAGAAGCTGAAGTTGTTGCGTTGGCCGAGCGGTTATGGCGGGGACTGCTGGACAATAACGCTGTTTTTCCCCATCCGCCGGTTCACCCGATACTGATAAGGATAAGAAAGCTGATCTACCGGTCCCGCCACGGCAATTTTCTCGCAGCCAGCGCTGCCGCTGAGGCGGCTACTACGGCCAAAGATGAAAAACTCGCCGATCTAATCGATGCGATGAAGCCCGACCTTCGCTATGCCGAAAATGTCACCAAATTCAACGATGACAAACTAAAACTTATCGGCTGGTCGGGTAAAAAGGCCAAAACCCCGCTCGCTGTCCCCGGTCAACCCCGTCTGCTTGAAGCTCCCAAACAGGGTGCTGGCTCTTTCTCGATTGGAAAGCACCCTCCGACGGCGGAAAACCCAAAGCCTACAAAGTCCAGCGCCGCAATCGTTCCGCAGGTAGCTGGAAAACAGTCGCCACAGCGATACTCTCTGAAATCACACTCGTTGACCAGCCGGAAAAAACCGAACTCGAATATCGGGTTGTAGCGCTAAATAAAGCTGGCGAGGGTGAGCCGAGTAGTACGGTGATGGTAGTTTTATGAATTTAGCCACAGGCTTGTCCCCGCGGAGGCGGGGAGGAAGATGAGGACGCAGAGTTTTTGCCACGAAGGCTCTAAGACTCGAAGAAGATAATAATCCGCAGATGACGCAGATGAACGCAGATTTAAGAAAAAGAAATATTTGAGTTTTAACAATTTTAATCTGCGAGAATCGGCGTAATCTGCGGATAAAACGATTTACATCACGGCATTGCAAAGTTACAAAGCGATAGTGTCGCCTTACATCATCGTATTGCGGCTTTACATCGTGGCTTCGTAAGGTTACATCGTGATGTTGCAGGCTTACATTGAGGTATTGTAAGGTTACATCAAGCCATTGCGGGCTTACATCATCAAATTGTGGCTTTACATCGAGGCATTGTTAGCTTACAATATAACATTGTAAAGTTACATCAAGGCATTGCAGGCTTACATTGTGGCATTGTAAACGGGCGGAAGGGTGTGTAAGTCGTTTATTTTAATGGAGTTAAGTTGAAAAATCGCTAAAAAGGCAAAAACTATTCACTACGGAATTGAAAGGCATTGGTTGCGTGGCTGAACGTTTAATCCGCCGCTGGCGGTTTAATATGGGAAATGTAAGCTTAAAATTGAGATAGAAAGTAACCATGTAATATGATAACAAAAGAATGTCTTTCATGTGGTAATAAATTTGATGCACTTTTAAGTGTGTGCTCTAACTGTGGGGTTGATATTGTAGGAATAACGGAAGTTGGGGATGAATTAGTAGATATTATAAAAGCTCAGACCCAATCTGTTAAGCATAATGATAATGCAATAGAACTATTTAAACAAGGTAAAATCGAAGAAGCTCTTGACGAAATCAAATTAAGCATAAAAATAAATCCAAAGCATTCTACAGCCTATAGTAATTTTGGATACATGTTATTAGAACTTGGAGAAACAGACGAAGCTGTAGATAATTTATTGAAAGCTCTCGAACTAAATCCGCATCATAAAGATGCACCTAATTATTTATATAACTCCCTTTCATAAAATAAGTTAACATATCTATGACCATTTACACAGTTTATTTTACACCCTCAGGCGGTACCGCCGAGTTTTCTGCTTCTTGCTTTATCGACAACATAAAAACGCTCAAAAATCCTGTCAAGAAGCTCGTTGTCGATTCCACAACCGAAATCGGTAACTGTAATACTGATTTGTTTATCCGCTTGTATCGCGGTTACTTCTATCTTGCCGCTGGGTGGGCTATATTTGATGGCATTATCCAGCAGATTAATAACAGTCTGTATAAGCAATGGTATATTAATATCAGCGACAATATCATCGGCGCATTTTAATTCAATCCCGATTTGTTTTGCCTGTGCTTTACTCTGACAAATTTCAATAGCGGCTTCGAGCACGTCATTACCTGAGCCTTTTTCAGGGCCTCCCGGCCGTTATAAGCGGCATCGCAATTAAACCCTTCCCGGGCAAGATTATAACGGATTAACTCCATTACATCTTCTTCGTCCTCAACAATAAGGATCATTTTACCTGCCATAAGACTACTCCTGTGCTAAAATTTTATCCCGGTCTTGCGATTCCGTCATTTCAGGCAGCGACCAGCGGGAGCGGGTTTTGCAATCCATGCAGAACAGAAAAGGTGGCCATGCCACTTCCTCGCCGGTCGTCTATCGCCGTATGATACCTGATATATGTTAGCATACAGTTAGCATTATGTTAAATTATTATTTTTGGATATTCAATTGGACAGCAAAATATCGGTGCTTGCTAATAAGGCCACGATTGAGTAACCCTTTGAGCAATTTTGGGTTTGCAAACATACATGGTTGCCTTCGTCTTTTTCTAAATGTGCCTTACGATATGAGAAGGTAAAAAAACAGTAAAAAGGGTATAAACTCGCTCAGGAAGTAGTTATTTCCCACATGGCAAAAACGGCGTGTACGCAACAGTAGTCGAACTCTATCCCCTGACCGATACGGTTGGGGCTGCCGCCGAGAATGATAATCTTGCGCTTTTCGGAGGGCCGGGCTTCACACTGTGATTCATAAGTAGAATAAAAATAAGGGGTATATGCCTCGAATTCCGCGCCACAGGTGTCAACGGTTTTATAAACCGCGTTTATCTCCATTTTTTGCCGATGTTTGCGTAGTGTTTGCTCGTCAACCTCGAACAAAGACGCAAGATACCTGTCGCTAAAACCGTTCGTCCCAGCAGTTAGTTTTCAACTTATCTTTCAACTGCTTCAACGAAAGATTGCCGTCAATATATTTTCCATCGAGCGAATAACGATCTATTTCAAGAGACCTTACGGCCTTTTGCAGTGATTCCTTAAATGTTCTGCCGATAGCAAGCAGCGACGCGATTTTAGCTATGGGAAAACCGGTGGCCTTGGAAGCCAGCGCCGAACTACGTGAGACCCGTTTCTTCGAGCATGGCAAGGGCCGTTATATTCAGGACTTATTTATAAACCGACGGTGCGGTTATAAACGCATCAGCTATCATAGTAAAGATGAAATTCGTGCGGATGCGGCCGCAGAGCCAACGGCTGAATTTCTTCGGTACGTTTCCAGTCGATCCAGTTCTGGACCAGGTCTTCCGTGAATACGTCACCGGCAGTCAAAAACGCGTGATCAGCCTCCAATGCGTCAATCGCCTCTTCCAGTGAGCCGGGTGTATGCTTGTGTTTTGCCAGTTCCTCATCGGACATTTCATAAATGTCCTGATCAAGTGGTTCGCCCGGCTCGATTTTATTCTGAATACCGTCGATAGCAGCCATCATAATGGCAGTCCAGGCCAGATAGCCGTTGGCCGTCGGGTCCGGACAGCGGAACTCAGCCCGTTTGGCCTTGGG
>DAOVXR010000260.1 GCA_030636065.1 Sedimentisphaerales bacterium
ACCCGCCATTTACTTTAAGTAGGGTGCGATATATCGCACCATTTGTCTCTTTTTCTTTTTTTCTTCTTCGTTTCCTTCGCTATCTTCTGTTCAAATTATTCTTCTGTATTCTGGATTCTTCTTCTCTTCTTTTCTGTTTTCTCACCACCCACAACTCACAACTCTTTCAATTATTCGCGTTCATCTATATCATCCGGCTGAGTAGCATCGGATTGCTCTCGTTCACTTGCCAAACGTTCATCGAGTGTTCTCAAAATCAGTTTTGTTACCGAGGCGGGATAGATTTTTTCCGTATTGAAGACAATGTCATAATCCAGCGTATCGCAAAGATTCTTACCCAGAAAATCTTTAACGAACCGGTGCAGGTGTCTGTCTGATTTACTCATAAACGACGTGGCTTCTTCGAGGCCTATCTTTTTTTCGCCGGCGTAGCGTTTGCATCGCAGATCGAATGGCGCAGTAACAAACACACTCAGCCCCTTTTCGCGGGGCAGGATAAGGCCGGAACCTCTACCGAGGATGACTGCCCTGCCGTGTTTTGCCAACGCCAACAACACTTCGCCAAGATGCTGAAAATAACGCATTTGCTTAATGTGTTCCTCTTTGGTCTTGCGGGCCAGGAACGGCACCAGACGATCACCGATCCAGCCGACGGTTCGCTCGTCTAAGCTGGTCAGGAGTCTGACATGCACTTTCATATTTTTAGACATATATTCGAGAATTTCGCGGTCATACAACTGCCAGTTCATCTGGTCGGAAAGTATCCGGGCGACTTCGACGCCACCGGCGCCTACCAGCCGACCGATAGTTATATATTCGATCTCTGTCCCTCCGGCCAGATGGGGAAACTCGAATGGTGTTTGCTTATCCGGTTCGTTGCGTTCTTTTTCCCATTGCTGCATTTGCCGTTCGACTATCAGGGTAATATCTTCACCTTCATCGTTGACTTTCGCCTGTTCCTGCCGGCTGATAATTCGCTGCTCCAATGCCCGCCAGATAAGCTTTGCCACTGACTTGGGCGTAAGCTTTTCCATATTGATAACAATGTCATACCAGATAGGATCGTCTATATCCTTTTGCAGCAATTCTTTCATAAAACCGGCCTGCCGCTTGTCGGAGGTCTTGACGAGTTCTGCGGCCTCTTCGGCGCTTATATTATTTTCCTTGGCGTAACGGTTGCATCTCAATTCGAAGGGGGCGGTTATTCTGACGCTCAGTCCTTTTTCACGCGGCAGAATCTGCCCTGCCGATCTGCCGATGATAATCGCGCGACCGTGCTTGGCAATTACCAGCAGAACCTTACCCAAATGCTTGTAATAGCTCATTTGCTCTACGTGTTCGCCCGAATTGGAACTGAACAAAGGCGCGAGCCAGTCGTTGATCCAGCTTATGGTTCGTTCGTCCACACTTTCCAGGGCTTTGACATGGACATCCATATTCTCTGCCATGTAATCGAGGATTTCGTGATCGTAAATCTGCCATTTCGACAGTTCGGAGAGTATCTGAACGATCTGCTCTCCGCCGCTGCCCAACTGTTGACTGATGGTAATGTAACCGATTTCCGTTTCGTCGGCCGGATGGGCTTGCTCTTCACCTTTCTCTTCTATGGAATGAGAAAGCTCCCACTGACCCATCTGATGTTCCACAATCTTATCCATCTGTTGATTTTGCATATTTTTATCGGCCACTGGCTAATCTCCAAACAACCCTACAGACAATCATACAGTTTTGATGCAACCGCCAAAAGCCCGAAAAACGCCGCAAGAACAATGCCAACGCGCCAAAATCGAGAGGGCAAAGTACTTTTGACGCTGGCGTCAGTTTCAGGTAATAAGTGCAAACGGTACCACTACTACGACATACCATTTTATCGTCAAAAAATCTGCTTTCCAGTAAAAAAACGTTTTCTGGGGACTTGTTTTCTTTCTGTTTTGTTTTTTCGCCGTGTGGCAGCCACCGAGTCTTCGAGGTGGATGATTCGACTATCACGGATAGTAGGCCGCGCCGTGAATATCAGTTAGTTGCCCAGTCGGACATTTTTTTTACATTTTGGAAGGCGGATTCTGCCTTTAGTTTATCATACAGGTCTTTTGCCCACTGATATGAACTTGGCATAGTACCGATGATTACAATATTTTTGGGACACAATAGCCCGGCAACCTGGGGAAGATCGGTAATTCGCAGGCAGTTAAGCATTTCGATTGTCTCACCACGGCCGTCGGTATTGCTGGGTGCGTTTTGGGTAGGCGGTGGGTCGCGTAACACAACGTCCGATACGTTTCCGTCCAACAGAGCGGCGTACAGAGCTATGGCACACATTTCACCACGAGCGGCAATACCGATGCGGTACGACTGAACGCCCGGCAGAGTACGCAGGGCTTGCAAAGATCGGAGCACATCATAGACCCTCATTGAGGCTATAGTACGGCCGGTCCAGGCTGAGGCGCGTCGGATATGCCATTGCAGAGCCGGACTCCAGCTTGTTTCACCGATACCACGAGTTTCCAAATAGGCGATGTTCCAATTCCTGTTCAATCCGGAGATAAAACCCTCCGAGGCCCTGCGGTTTTCGTCATAGCTGTGTAAGACGAGCATTACAGGGGTGGGCTGTTCGGACAGACGCCGGCGGCGAACATCAACCTTCAACCGCCAGTCCTTCTCCGAGACAAAGCTAAACGTCTTTTGGCTGCGCCCTGATTTGGAGCGGCAGCGAAATTCCAATCGCATCTCCAGCGGAACCTCATCGACCGGGAACGCGCGAAAGGTCTTTTCACGCAGGAGGCGGATGACATCTTCTCGATGGGCCTGTAACTGCCTTTTGTCGGCTATTTCCGGGGGCTTAGCCATCTTCATAAACGTTTCCTGGATGGTGGTTGTACGGTCGTCCGGAGGAGGGCCGTCGATATAGATTTTAAGTTCCTCCTGGGATAATTGCGCGGATTCCGACTCATCGACATCTCCGACCTCGGAAGGTGGAACATTTTTACCCATCAGATGTTTGATAAAAAACGAAAATATCTTCGTGCGAGAGATTTCGTGATAAGAATGGCCTCCGGGAGTTTCGACCAGAACAATATTGTCCGAGGCATCGTACAGGTCATAGATGTCTTTTATGTAGTTATAGGTTTTTCGCACAGACTCGATTGTATTAATACCGTCGCGGTTGGCCTGGGCAATCATAAGCGGCCTGGGCGCGATCAGGGCGCCGATGTCATGATAATCGCGAAGGTAAGTATTGATTGGCGTCATACAATCGCAGTGGCCGTCGATGGTGCGGGTGTGGATATGGGCTTCGACGGTACTGTTTCCGCAGACCGGCGCGACAACCTTTATCCGGGGATCAGCGGCGGCAATATACCAACTTTGGGAGCCGCCTCCGGAGATACCGGTTACGCCGAG
>DAOVXR010000112.1 GCA_030636065.1 Sedimentisphaerales bacterium
AGAGCCGAGGCAGGCACGAGCCAGGGCACGGTAATAGCCGCAGCCGTGGTCGTAACGGTTCTTTTTAGAAAATCCCGTCGCGTTAATCTTATTCTGGTCTTGGAACCACTTTTTATCATAATGTATTTCTTACCTAAATGACGTATAGTCCGTGAGTTACGAAAATGGGCCCGGTAGGACTCGAACCTACGACAAATGGATTATGAGTCCACTGCTCTAACCAACTGAGCTACGGGCCCGGCCGCTCAAAATAGGTGCTTTGCAACGGCTCAGCGGAAAAAACTATCATAACGCGGACAACTTTTCTGTCAATAATAATTAGTATGTGTTGCGGAAGATGGAGATATACACTATTTTATTGTCGTTTGACATGAGTTATACATAAGGTGGTGAAATATGCTCAGAGTACTCATAGAACAGGTTCATGCCGGCATGGTTTTGGCCCGGTCTGTCACCGACCCCAAAAAGCCCGAACACACCCTTCTGAAAGCCGGTTTTGAATTGGACGAGCGTAATGTAAAACGGCTTCGTTCGCTGGGCATCTACAGTATTTGGGTGCTGTACCCCGGTTTGGACTTTTTGGACGAGTTGCTTGATCCGGCACTTCTAAAGAAGCAGCAGGTTTTGTACCAGTCTCTGAAAGAGCAGTTTAGTGAGGTTCAGGAGCAGGGTCTTACCAAAATCGATTATGGTAGCTACACTTCTCAGATGAGCGATCTTTTTTGCCAACTGCTCCAGGCGAAGGCTCCTTCTTCGCTTTTTGTTACTGAGTTACAGGGTGAGTCGGAGGATATTTTCCTGCATGGCGTTACCGTTGCGTCGTTGGCCATATTGATTGGTTTGCGTCTCGAATCATATCTTGTGCGTGCCAGGCCGAATCTGCCCATTTCCGTGGCTTCGGACCTTACTCAGCTTGGCGTCGGCTGTCTTTTGCACGACATGGGCAAGCTGAATCTGCCTGAAGAGATCAGAAACTTCCATATTACCGCCCAGGATATGGGCGGGCCACTCTGGCAGCAGCATACCGAAGCCGGTTTTGAGATGATTAAAGGGGGTTTGGACCCAATGGCCGGTCAGGTCGTACTCAATCACCATCAACATTTTGACGGCAGCGGTTTTCCCATCCGCAAGGCGATTCCGGGTTCTGACGAACCTGTTTTGCCGCTGGAAGGTGAGGAAATACACATTTTTTGCAGGATAGCCTGTATTGCAGACCGTTTTGACGGTTTTCGCCATTTGCCCGACGGCCGAGTCGCCCCAAACATCGTGGCACTTAAACGTATGAAAAACCCCGGCTATTCTAAATGGTTCGATCCGATAATTTACGAGGCATTTACCAACGCGATACCCGCCTTCTCGCCCGGCGAACAGGTTACCCTAAACGACGGGCAAACCGTTGTGGTTACCGAAGTTAACGAAGTCGAACCCTGCCGTCCCATCGTCCGGCCCATCGACCCGAAAAAAGCACTTAACCCCGATACCGAAATCAAATCCGACACCGAATCCGATACCGAAACCGATGCTGAAGCCGACGATATTGCCGACATTAATCTCACCAGCCGCCGTGATCTTTATATCGCCCGCGTCGGCGATTTTGACGTTACCAGTTATCTTCATTAATAAAAATAGTACCTGTAGCGCAGCGCGTTTACGATGGCATTGCAGTTTTGCAACCTTTTTTTTAACGATTTCTGCTGCTTTTGAGCAGTTCTTAACACAAAACGACCAAAATCAAGCGAAATTGAACGAAAGTTCGGGCGGAAAAAAGGGCAAACCATCGTAATTGCGCACGCCAAGGCCGGCAGCGGCAGACGCTACAACTTATGAGATTGTACCCGGCGATTGTTCCTGATATTGCACTGCCCCCCCTTCTTCCCTATTGAGAATTGATTAAGCAACTGATATAATCTTGTAGTAATAGATCCAGAAAATGACAAAAATGGAGTGGTAATATGGCGACTGCCGAGCAGGTTAAGACATTAATAAGGACGCATTTTGATAGTGATCCGGAACGTTTTTCAACAATAGCACTTCAAATTGCAGCCCATGAAGCCAGACAAGGTCATGGTGGTGTCGCCAATGAAATAAGGGTTATCGTCGATCGAGCTAAGAGCAAACCGGTAAGAATTACTTTTCACCGCGAACTTGAAGACCTTGTTTTGGAATCAGAACCTCGCTATCGTTTGGGTGAACTGGTGGTTCAAGATTCTTTAAAAAATAGAATTCAGCGTATATTAAAAGAATACAAGCAACAACACAAACTCAAGAAACACGGACTAAATCATCGCCGAAAATTACTGTTAACCGGCCCCCCAGGAACAGGCAAGACAATGACGGCATCAATAATTGCCGCACAGCTTTCTTTACCGTTCTATACAATACTTATGGATAAGCTAGTTACAAAATACATGGGCGAGACCAGTGCAAAGTTACGTCAGATATTTAATCTTATCCAAAGACAACAGGGAGTTTATCTTTTCGATGAATTTGATGCTATCGGAGCAGAACGCGGGCTTAATAATGATGTTGGTGAAATGAGACGAGTATTAAATGCTTTCTTGCAGTTTATAGAACGAGACAAATCTGAAAGTCTGATTGTCGCTGCAACAAATAATTTAATATTGCTTGACCAAGCTCTATTTAGAAGATTTGATGATGTTTTGCATTACAAACTGCCCACAAAAAAAGAAACTGAAATTCTTATTAACAACAGGCTTGGTACATTCAAAGGTAGATCTTCATCCGAGAAAATAGCTGCGCAGGTGACCAAGTTAAGTCACGGAGAAATAGCTCAAGCCTGCGACGATGCCATCAAAGAAACTATTTTGTCTGACAAAAAGAAAGTTACAGAAAATCTCATTCTGACAATGCTTAAGGACAGACATGACGCCTATGGCAATCGGGGGAATTAATAAATTATGGCTAAAGACGGGTTGCCACATATATTTTTAACAGGCTCAGCGGTTCAATCCGATTACACCTCACCTCGCAGCTATGGGCCGGAGCAACAGATTCCACGAAGAGACCGCATTTCTCATAGCAAACGGCTTGTCAATAGATTTGAAAGGGCATGGTCAAGAGTACAAGATAATAAAAAAAACCGAACTGCTCTTACACTACCCACCAGCCAAGGAATTTATTTAGAATTTAGAGGCAAGGCCGGCCATGATCTAATTACAAAGAGTCTGGATGATATGAGATCAAAAAATGGTGCTAGGCTTTTAAATATAAGAACGTCAGGAACAAAAGGGGCAGAAGAAATTATAGCGACGGTTTATATTCCTGCGGGGAAAGAAAAACATTTTTTAAATAAAATTGAAAAGTATGCTACAGAAGATGACAAGAGAAGTAATAAGCCCAAGAATTACATACTTGTCAATAGTATCGAAGATATCCGCCTGGCAGTAATCGAATCATTCTGGCAGGACAGAATAGAACTGATGCCCGATGAGACAGCGAAATGGTGCGAAATATGGCTTAGGACGGGTGTTGACAACGAACAAGCCCAAGAAACTATTTCTGATTTTAAGACACTCTGCGGTCAGCTTAATATTGAATATCAGGATGATTGTCTGCTTTTTCCAGAAAGAGCAGTTATCCTTATTAATGCCAACGGAGACGCGTTAACAAATTTAATAGAATCAAGTGATAGCATTGCAGAATTCAGGCTGGCACGAGAAACTGCAGGATTCTGGGTAGAACTTCCGCCATCAGAGCAGGCTCAATGGGTACAAGATTTAAGAAACCGCTTGCAGGTGAATGATAATGCAAATGTCGCAATTACGATATTAGATACTGGTGTTAATAATGGCCATGAATTATTATCTCCCGTATTAACAGATGCTGACTGTCACGCCCATAAGGAAGGCTGGGGAACAGAAGATCATGATGGCCATGGGACTAATATGGCTGGTTTAGTTGCTTATGGCAATTTACAGTATCATCTTGAACATTCCGATGTTGTAGAAATAAATCACAAACTGGAATCAGTGAAAATCCTCCCTCCAGATGGTGACAATGATCCAAAAGAATGGGGTGCAATCACTCAACAAGCTATCAGCCGAGTGGAAATACAATCTGCTGATATCACACATATTGGGTGTATGGCAATTACTGCACCAGAAGATATTGATCAAGAAAAACTTGGGAGGCCTTCCTCATGGTCAGCAGCCATTGATGCCATGACTGCCGGCTATCCTGATGATCCTCAAAGGCTTTTTATTGTTTCAGCGGGTAATATAAGAGATGAGCAAGATTTCAGAGCTTATCCAGATTCCAATCAGACAAAGTCTGTTGAAAACCCAGGTCAGTCATGGAATGCACTAACCGTCGGAGCCTACACAGAAAAAACACAAATATTCGATCCTGACTGTCACGACCATGAGGTTGTTGCCCCCTCCGGTGGCCTTTCTCCTTACAGTACAACTTCTTTGGTTTGGGACAGAAAAAAATGGCCCCCTAAACCGGACATCGTATTTGAGGGTGGCAATATTTCTAAATCTCCCGATGGTTTTGTCGGTAACCATGAGGATTTGGAAATTTTAACTACACATCGCAATGTAACAGAAAGACAATTTAGCACTATTCATGGTACGAGTTCAGCAACCGCACATGCAGCCTGGATGGCCGCACAAATACAAGCTGCTTACCCGCAGGCATGGCCTGAAACAATACGTGGGCTTATGATACATTCCGCTCAGTGGACAAATGAAATGATTCAGCAGTTCGGAATAAATCTTAGTCGGAAAACAGATATTAACAAGCTATTAAGAATATGTGGTTATGGAGTACCAGATTATAACAGAGCCATCTCTTGCGTTCAAAATAGACTAACTCTGATTGCGCAGGAATCTATTCAGCCGTTTGATAAAAAAGATTCGGGGGGTTATCGTACTAAGGATATGCACATTCACAAGTTGCCTTGGCCACAGGATGTTCTAATTGGTCTTGGTGAAACACCTGTAAAGCTTAGGGTAACTTTATCCTATTTTATTGAGCCAGGCCCGGGCGAAATTGGCTTTAAAGATCGATACCGATATCCATCACACGCTTTGCGTTTTGATGTTAATTCAAATAGTGAAAATCGGCAGGATTTCTTGGCCAGATTAAATAATGCTGCCAGGGATGAAGAGTACGACAGAGATACTGCTCCCAGTAGCGGCAGTGATCGATGGTTAATCGGCAAAAACAATAGGCAGTTTGGTTCGATTCATTCTGATATTTGGAAGGGCACAGCGGCAGAAATAGCTACATGTAATTTAATTGGAGTTTATCCCGTTATTGGCTGGTGGCGAGAAAGACATCATTTTCAGAGGTGGAATAGAAGGGCTCGTTATTCTTTGATAGTGTCTTTGTATACTCCTGAAGAAACTATTGATTTATATACACCTATAGCAGTCCAGTTAAAAATACCAATTAGCACATAAGTTTGCAGTAAGCGTAGCCCGGGCTACGCTTACTACTTGACGAAAAGTAATTGATAGTATTACAATAGTACCTATGGCTATGAAATTTAACATTACGAAAACGGAATTGGCAGGGGTGTTGGTGGTTGAGCCGGTGGTGTATGGGGATAATCGCGGGTTTTTTCTGGAGACGTTTAACCAAAAACGCTATGCAGAAGCAGGATTAGACAGGCAGTTTGTGCAGGATAATCATTCGCGCTCCAGCCGGGGAGTATTGCGAGGATTACATTATCAACTCAACCATCCGCAGGGCAAACTGGTTATGGCGATCAAAGGTGAGATTTTCGACGTGGCTGTCGATATCAGACGTGGTTCGCCAACGTTCGGTAAGTGGGTGGGAGTGAACCTTTCAGAAGAAAACCATAAACAAATATTCGTGCCGGAAGGGTTCGCGCATGGGTTCTGTGTGGTCAGCGAAACGGCAGACGTCGTCTATAAATGCACCGATGTATTTATACCCGGCGATGATCACGGGATATTGTGGTCAGATGAAACGATAGGTATCGACTGGCCGACCGATGAACCAGGCCTATCCGAAAAAGACGCTGAAAATCCACGATTGGCTGAGGTTGGTTCGGACCTGTTGCCGGTGTATGAGGGATAGAACACGGATGAAGAAAAATTCAGAATTGAGGATTTTTCATAATTAAGCAACTGTAAGCTTTCGCACTTTTTAAGCGGCTAATTTGCATGATTTATAAACGAAAAAATACCAACCGCCCGATGATTGTAGTGGTAAACCTAAACCATATACGACAAGGAGGTTGGTA
>DAOVXR010000047.1 GCA_030636065.1 Sedimentisphaerales bacterium
CGCTTACGCAAAAAATTAAAGATAATATTTGAGCTTATCCGATAAGGAGGTATAATCACTCTAACAATAGGTAATAAAGATGGCAAAACTGGATCATCCGGTCGGCCTGCCGTTATGGCCGGTCATCTGCAGGGAAGCTGAAATGCTGAATCAGGGAAGATTGCTAAAAGCTGTATTGTTGCTCATGGTCGCGATGACTGCGGGTGCTCTGATACTGTTGGCGTTGGAGGGTAAGCCCATCAGGCGAGTCCCCATGGGTTACAGTCTGCACAGTCAGTCCCAATTAAACTCATTTGATATTGATCTGCAAACGGAAGTGGGGCTTGAGTTAGGTCGCTGGCGGGACATCAAGGTTTATTTTGAGTTAGATAATGGCCATTTATCCGATCGCTTCGGCCCTACAGGTACGCTGGCGGTCTCTTATCACTTTGTAATCAGTAACGGCGGTATCGGCAAAGACGGACAAATATATCCCACCAACCGCTGGCGAAGTCAGCTTCCCTGCCTTGGCGCTCCGGCTGGTTCGGAGCGGACTTTGCGTGTCTGCCTGATCAGGGACAGCGTCGATTCGAAACAAACATTGAATCAAAGCAGCCAATTAGATATCCTGCAAAGTAAGCTCGTAAAGCTCTGCCGGATAAACCGCAAAACCAGCCGAACAAACCCATAGTTCACTCTGATAAATCACTCCAATAAACATTATCGTCCACTGTTATAATCTGCTTAAGGGTATGTTTGTGGTTTTGGTGCCGATTGTGTGGCGTCCGATGATGTAACTGTGGGACTGAAAAAACGGTATGCGTAAGGTTTTACGAGGTTTTTCGAGGAGTTTTTTCCCACCGGAGCAAAGGATGCCTCCGGCGATATAATCAGCCTCACTGACAGTTAAAAGCCGGCCTTGGCGGTGTCGGTCAAGAAGCAGTTCCAGACCCCGTAATCGCTGTTCGAGCCGCTGCCTTTTACGAAAAGACAGTTTCAATTCTCCCTGCTGCAAGGCATTAAATCTTTCCTTTGCCTGTTGCTTATCCCGCTCCAAAAGTGCCATAACCTGTTGATATTTCCATGGTTCGCATACCGGCGTGGAAGTGCCCTCGATATAAATGTCATAGCCTCGACCGTTAAATAACATAGTGTTTTTCTTTCGTCCGTCAGGGAAGCTCTCATACCGGTTGGTCATCTTTTCCCATTCGTACTCGACGAGTTTCAGTCCGGGAAAAACAGACATCAGCCAACCCGGACCGCCCGGGCCGTATAGCAGCCCGTCAGTGAGAACCGTCATGCCCGTACCGGCGAAGCCGCAGGGTTGTTCGGACAATGGTGCGGCGGTGTTTGTTTTCACGGTCGGGGAAGCGGGACGACTCAAAAGGCAGCGAAGATCGCAACTCAACTCATAGTCTTCACTGATTGTTCCGTTCACTATTAGTCCGGGAAACTCACTTTCGACTATCGGTCGAAGCGACTCGCTTATCCCGATAGAGCGGCTGGTGCGATGGTGCCGAATTGTTCCGTTTGGGTCGTTGAAATCACAGTTCATTTCACCCGATATTACGCCGCCGTTCAGGGCGGTCAGGTAAGTAACGTTGGCCAGGCCCTGACGCAGTTGATAACGACAGCGAAGCTCGTCAGGTTGCAAACGACTTTGTCCATGTGGGTCGGTATAACTGTATCTATCGATGTGCGCTGAGCCGTTCAATTCGCACCGGGCAAGAAAACCCAGGATGTGGTCAACCGTCTCAGCGGAAATCTGCGGTTGATTTACGCTGTCGGCCTGCCGTAAGCTCTGTCGAAACATACTCAACAAAGCCGTCAACTCGTCCGCGTCAATCCGCTCGGCCAGTAAATCGATACGTCCCTTCAGAATAGCCGGTAATATCGGGCCTTCGAGTTCGGCGATCAGAGTCATTCGACTTCGGCCGGCGCGTATTGTTATCGCAGGCGCGAAAAAACCAGTATCGCTGACAGCAATGTTTCGCAGAGAAAGCTCTATTGGTGTGTCAAGCCACCAAGCTCGTACATCGCCATCGATTCGCGATTGCCGCAGTTGCCAGTCAAAGGAAGGAGCAAAAGTCAGCAGGCCCCGCGCCGAAGTATGTAACTGTCCCTTAACGGTTTGTAAAAATAATGCCAATGCGTCTTTCTCGTCCGTATCGCTCCGGTCGCGGGTGGCGGATTTTATTTCGAGCCACGGGGTGAGTTGTTCGATGTCATTGGCGTCAAGGGTAACGGCAAAGACCGCCCCCTCGGCGGGGTGCTCGGCTTTGCCCTGATAAAAAGCTATGAGATTCGCGTTTTCCAAAACTCCGTTACAGTCAATCACCGTACCGGGAAGCTCGAAGTGGAGGCGGCGAACCCGGAGTGTGGAGCCGTTGTCTTCGCTTGTCAGGTCGAAATTCGCTTTTAATGTGTCGCCTATTGGCTTGGTCAGTTTAAGTTGGGCACCATGTTCACTTTCGTCGGTCAGATCGATATGCCCGCCGGTCCCGGTAAAATCGATACTTCCTTTGCATGCGAATAATTCCCGGCTGCGATCCCGGTTTAATTGCGATTCCACAGTCGTTTGTCCCGATAAACCCAGCTTCTCATACCACGGTTTGGCGATTGGCAATTCCCGCAGCCACCGATCGTTATGATTGAGTCGGGTTCGTATATCCAGTTCGACGCGGTTGAAGCTTTGTCCGAGGTTTGACGGGAACAGCCGAGTACCGTTCGGTTTCCAACTCAACTTGCCGGTAAGTGAACCTTCCGAATCGGCCATCCGCCAATCCAGACCGGCAATCGCAAGTGTGATTTCCCCTGTCTGCGTACCCGTTCCAGATGAAAGCGGGTCGATAGTAGCGGGCTGCTGATTTAACGAGGCTCGACCCTGTACCCGTAGCGGTATGTCCTTTTGCTTGAGGATAATAATATCATCCGCTATGAGGCCATCATTCGTAATGAAGTCATCATCCGAAGCGGAGCTTTCTTTTTGCGCTCCGGGTGATTTCAGCGCGAACCCGGCAGGGGATGCCTCTAACGAGAATTCCACGTCCCAATTTTGCCCTGAGTTTGATTGAACCGATATTGCCGGATTGTTTTTATTTATCAGTGTCAGGTTCAATTGCCCATCGCCACAAAGGTCGGCTATCCGGTAGGGGCCGAGGCTGATATGTTTTTCCCGGTCGAACAGCCGCGGCGTCAGATAGGGGAGCTTTTTTAGATCGCCGCTATCGATTCGCATATTTAGTTCCTGCGGCATCCACGACCAACCGCTCTGGTTTGAGATGGGTAATGTTGTTTTACCTGTCAGCAATGCGGTAACCTGGTCCAGCTTCACAGTGCCGCGGTAAGCGATTGTTCCGTCATCGTCGGTTTCCAGCAGTTCCAGCCGGACACGGCCCCGACGACCGGGTTCCTTGCGTAAAAACGGCCGAGACCGAAAATCGTTCGCCTGTATGGTTTGGGCGTCAGAATCAAAAAAACGGTCGCCCGAACCGATCTGAAAGAAAAGTTTCTCGGCGTCGATTTCACTAATCCAACGCGAGGGCTTGTCCGCTGCCTCTGAAACCGTAACGCTACCTTCGCAGTCGCCCGTAATGGTGATTTTATTCTTTCGCAGTGTCTGTTCCAACACCGGTAGTACCGGGAGCCACTCTTGCATATTTGTCAACTGCCATTCGCCGTTCAACGCAAACTCACGACGGTTCCTGAAAGTCAGGCTGACCGGTCCGAAATCGAAACCTCCTTCGCCAATTTGAGTCTTTAGACGCAGTGTTTCAATTTCAGGGTCAGCTTGTCCCCGATTGGCGGACAGTTTTATTTCCAGCGACGAATCCGGGTTTTTGACGAGAATGTTTTTGCCGTCGGCCGCGCTGTTTTTTATTACACACCAGCTTTCATCAGGCAGCACCAGCCTTGCATAACTGATCCGATCTTTTTCCGGGGAAAGATCAAGCTCAATATATGCCGGCCCTGTAAGCTGCCATCCGTTCAATAACTTTTCCAAGCCGTTAATACTTCGCAGGTCCCGCAAGTCGCCAAGGTTGATCCGTGCCCGCAAAGCGGTTTTTTCACTACCTGATACAAAGGCGTCGGCCTGCGATTTGAGCCAATCCGAAAATCGGATATTTTGTGAGCTTGGCAGTTTCAGATCGGTCAATCGGCATTCGACTCGCATCGATTTGAATAGTGCGGTCATTCGGTCGATACCAAAAGAGGCGTTGTCCCGGTCAAACCGACAGGTGAAGTCGAGACATAACGGCTCACCGGTTTTTTTATTCAGGTATCGGTTTCGCAAGGCCCATTCAGAGCCGTCGATGCGGCCCGTAAGAACAGCACCCTTTGAGGTAACATCAAAATCGGCGTTGAAGATCAGCCGACCGGCGTCTGCCGGGGCGGTTTTGCGAAGCTGTTGATTCGCAGCGGCGAACCGTTCGAGCAGTCTTGACAGGCGTTGCGGCTCCAGTTGGCCGTCGGTCAGGGACATCTTGAACAGATTCCCGTCAGCGGCACACGGATCATATCGACCGGCCAGATCGAATTTCAAACCATCGCCGGTTACCCGTGTCTGTTCAATCTGAAAAACACCCGTTGCAGGAAAATATTGAGCCTGGAGATCAACCCGCATCTCGTCATCCGCCAACGCGGTCAGTCGAGCGGATAGGGACAAATTTATCCGGTTTTCTTTCTGATTTTGGTGGATTTGGGCGGAATCGATGTTGAAAACCTGCTCTTTTGCCGCCTGTCGCCGGTTATAGAGAAGGTGTAATTTCGATTGCTCAATGGATATCCGGCCGATTGTGGCGTTTATGTTGGGCAGATCGCTGATATTTGTCCGGCCGTCCTTATCGACTATTACAAACAGGTCGGCATCCTCAATACGCAATTCAGGGATTTCCCCACGCAAAATGGAGAGCGGCTTCAGTGGGCAGTGAATTCGCCCGATTCTAATGAGTACCCCCGGTGAGAATTCCCGCCGTCTCAACACCCGCACATCGCTGATAACCGTGCCGCCGGACAGATCGACTGCAAGAGTCCCTATCGAGACCTCCCTGCCAAATCGGTTTTGCAACCGCTGAGCTATCTTCTCTTTGATTACCCCGGTCGGCAGCCAAAAAGGCAGCAAGGTATATGCGGCCAGGGCCAGCAGAACACCCAGTCCGGCTATAATCGGGATGGTGGTTTTAAACTTGAATCGTAACATTATTACAAATTTGACGCCAGCGTCAAAAGTACTTTGCCCCCTCGATTTTGGAGCGTTAGCGGTGCTGCCGCACGGGCAGATAGTCGGTTTTTGCGGCGTTTTTCGGACTTTTGGCGGTTGCACCAAATTTAACTTGCATTTAATATAAAACAGGCTACAATGGATGTGTAGTATGTATAACTGTAAGTTCCTTACTTGTCAAGGAGTTAAGTTTTATGCTAAAGCGTTTTGGCCCACGTGGTACCACGCTTTTGCTGTTGGTTACCATAGCATCGACGGCAATAGTGGTTATACTATTCAGCCGGCAGTTGACTGCGGTCCCTGTTTTTAGTGAGAATGTTGTCGAGGGAGCCGATGGCGACATCGCTGTTGTAGAGGCGTTCGCGGTACAGATACGCCCCGGCGTCGAAGGCATAGCCCTGGTCGATAAAAAGCACCATACGATCTGCCTTTACCAGTATCAGGCCCATCGGCCTGCTCATGAAGGGCTTGTGCTGCTGTCGGCTCGCAGTTTCCGCTATGATGTTCAATTAGAGGATTACAATACCGCAGAACCACACCCTGCGGAAGTAAAACAACTACTTCAGGCCCCACCAAAAAAAGACACGGCACCAAAGGCTAAATAACTCAAAAGTAGTCAGTTAGCATGTGGGTCAAAGTTCTGCACTGCCGACTACAGACATTTTAGCGGTTGCCGCAAGATAGGCTGCTATTTTACATGTATGACAGGGCGTTGGCCCGGATGGCCCGGAAAGCAAAGGACAAAAATTATGGCGAAGATGTTTTATACATTCGAAGAAGTTCGGGAAAAATTAGGCGTAACGGAAGACCAGCTCAAGCAGTTGGTGCAGGGCGGTAAATTACGAGAGTTCCGTGACGGCGCAAAGGTTATGTTCAAGGTGGATGAGGTAGATGACTTCAGCCCACTCGATATAGAGTTGGAAGTACCGACAGAAGGAACGGACGGAACAGACGGAACAGGAGAAGCACCTGTTTTGGACGATTCCAGCGATTTGCTTGGAATGTCCGATACGGCCGGTAGTTCGATTGGTCTGATTCCGATGGAGACCGGCAGTCAGATCGGCCTGATGCCTTCCGATACTGCCGATCAAATCGGGCTTGACGACACAACAGGAGGGGCTGAGAAAGACGATACTGTACTGACCGCATCCGGAGTAGATGAATCGCAAGATGAATCCGGCAGCGGTATAGGCATAATGGACGAGGCTCCACTCACCTCCGATCTGGACGACCGGGTGCCGCTCGATGCCAGCGGTAGCGGTAGCGGCCTGTTGGATCTGTCGCGGGAAGCTGACGATACGAGTCTCGGTGCCGAATTACTGGAAGAGATATACCCCAGTGCCGACGAAGGCGCTGTGGAAACCCAACTGCCGACGCAAATGGATATTACTCCGGAACCCGAGCCGGAGACGGTGGAGATGGAGGCCCAGCTTTCGGTTGTCGAGCAGGCCAAAGCGGTACGGGCCTACGACCATACCAGTGGAGTTTTCGGGGCTATGCTGATAGTACCGTTCCTGGTGCTGATATATATGTGCTGCGCGGCCACCGCCGCCCTCGCTGATGTACAACCGGCGATATTGACGAAGCTGAGCGGGATGACAATCTGGTATGTTTTGGGCGGAGCGGCGGGAGTGTCTCTGTTGATTCTGCTGATTGGCAGCTTTGTGGTCAGCCAGGCCGGTCAGCCGCGAGCGCCAAAGGTCAAGAAGCCTAAGAAGCCCAAACAAGCCAGGCCCAAAAAAGTGAAAAAGAAAAAATAGCAACAGGACGCTTATGCTACACGGGTAAAGAACCACCTGTTTTTACATCGGGGGCGAGTTGTGGCTATAAAAAATCTCATATAATTTCATTGCCAAATCGGTCGGATTCAGTATTATCACTTGTACGATACAAAAATAAATCAACATAGGAGATAATAATGAAAACCTCTGTTATGTCAGTCCCGTTCGTGATTATAGGTATCCTGTTGGCAGGCGGTTGTGTTCCCAGAACCCAGTATGACAAATGTATTCTGCAGAACGACCACTGCAACGAGCGACTGGAGCAGTTGCTTGCCGACCAGCAAAACCAGCAATTGGGAGCGGAACAATGGAAGCGGAAATACGAGTTGCTGGTAAGCTTACAGCAAGCTGACAAGAACAGGATCGGGGCATTGGAGGCTTCGTTGGCAGCCAAGAAGGCGCTTATCGACCAACTGACCGCCCAACTCAGTTATCCGGTACTGCCCATTGAACTGAGCAACGCACTTTCTGACTGGGCGGCAAAAACAGGCTCAGGGTTGGTGGAATACGATGAGAAAAAGGGTGTCGTGCGATTCAAAAGCGATCTGCTGTTCGGTAAAGGCGATGATACGGTACAGGCAGAGGCGCGGACCCAGTTAGAAGCGCTCGGTAAGATACTGAACTCCGCTGTCGCGGAAGGCTTTAATATACGAATCGTCGGCCATACGGACGACATCCCGATTCTCAAGCCCGGCACACTTGCCAGGCATCCGAGTAACTGGCACCTTTCGGCCCATCGATCTATCGCGGTTGAAAACGTGCTTGAGCAGGCGGGGATAAAACCAGCCCGGCTTTCGGTAACAGGTATGGGAGAATATCGGCCTATCCAGCCGAATGAGCCTAACAAACGCGGCAATCCGAGGAACCGCCGAGTCGAAATTTATATCGTTCCGGCCAAATAGCGGTCAGTTAAAATGACATAACTGTTCACGAGTTCTTTTCCTCAAGTAGCCCGGGCCATGCCCGCCATTTACTCTGTGTGGCATTTAAGTTTCGTAGGGGCAAATAATAGTCATGTAGGATGGGCTTCTGCCCATGCTGTTTGCTAACCCTTGATGTGAAAATGTTCCCGCGACAAGTATTAATTACAGAGTAACATCCACATCCACGGTGAGTGAGGGGGGAACTGTCGGTGGGAAGATTTCTATTACCCTCATCTTTTTCCATTTTCCCTGTAGGAATCGCAGCAGAAAGGCAATGCTCAAAATGCAGACGAAAGTGGTTAAAAAGCCCCAGAACGTATATAATCCCCAGTGGAATTTGTAAGCCAGGTAAGAGGGTACCAGCAGTAGTGTCCAGTGCAGTACGACGGACATGACCATGACAAATCGGGTATCGCCGGCGCCTTTGAGGGTAGCGGAAAATAAGATGTTGCCAGTGTCGAAAAGGCAGTACACAGCAACGAAGCGGAGCAGGTCTTTGACGTGTGGGCTGATGAGGGCGAACTCCTGCGTGGCGGCCCGGAAAGAAAAAGGGGCCATAAAAAAGTGCGGCAGAAACCAGAAGCCCAGTGAAAGCAAAATCATATAACTGAAGCCCAGATAACAGGCGGACCAGGTGGTTCGCTGTGCAAGATCGGGTGAGTTTTTTCCCAGAGCCTGTCCGACAAGTGTGGTTACAGCGATGCCAAGCCCGATCATCGGCATAAAAGAGATATAGCTGATCTGAAAAGCCATAGCGGTGGAACCAAGTGAAAGTTTGTCAATGCGGCCCACAAAAGTGATAAACAGTGTAAATGCCGTCATGTCCAGCAGGAACTGGATACCATTGGGCAGGCCGTAGCGCATTAGCCTGCGAAAGAGGTCGAAGTCCGGTCGGCAGCCGCTGAGCGACGCGAATTTGACGCGGTTGTGGCGGCTCATAAAAAGGATAAGGAATAAAGCGGCAGCGAAGGCACTTGAAAAGACGGTGGCCC
>DAOVXR010000050.1 GCA_030636065.1 Sedimentisphaerales bacterium
AATTACGCCGTGTGCCCGCTCTGTCTTTAATAAAACCGTTGAAACGGTTGAAAGAAACTTTATACGAATTGTGAACCCCTCACTAAAGTGAGGGGCTAATGAGAAACAGAATGACCGCGTGGGGTAAGACCCCACCCTACAACTACAACGACTGATAAAGAAAAAACAGAAGATAGTATTGCAGATTAAAGAGCTGAACGTCCAACATTCAATCCGCCTGCGGCGGATCGAATCAAAGAAATATTGAATAAAGAAAGAAAACCGCGTGGGGTAAGACCCCACCCTACAAGATTTTCCTTCGCCCTTTCAGGGCTTTTAAGTTAGGCAGCATGGGCTAAAGCCCATCCTACGGGACTCGTGAACAGTTACAGTTTTTCTAACTCTGTTTCGCACATTTGTTTTTGGCCCGGGTCGGTCAATCGTTCAAGGGCTGCGGATAGATGTTTTTTTGCCGGCTCTTTCTCGTTGAGATAACGGCTGTAGATAAGTCCCAGCATTAGTTCGACCTGTTCGATGAACGGATAGCCACTGCGATAATGCGATAAAAAGGATTCGTAGGCGGTGGCTGCCTCTTCGTATTTTTCGGTTTGCATCAACTTATTGGCGGTGTCCAGTTGCTGCTGTTGCGGCAGTACCTGCTGCCCATCGATTTCCATCAGTTGCAGATATTTTTCGGCGGCTTCCGTCAGGTTCGAGGCGTTGGCCGCCTGTGATATTTCCGCCCGTAAATCCATGATCCGTTTCTGTTGTGGACTGATTTCCGGGATGTCGGTTACTTTAGCATTTACTTTTTTTCGGTCGTTCGCACCACTGTCGAACGCATCATAACCGTCTCGTGTTAGTTTGTGGTATCCATGCCGTCGCCGCCATCGGTCGATGAGCGCCCACAGGTCATAATGACTGTGCGGCAGCCAGCGCAGGGCCAGCATTATTAGTGGAATTCCGACTCCAAACGCGTAGCCGGCGAGGTGCGCCCCGTAAGCAATGCCACCTCCGCCGCTAATACGCGGTTCCAGGAGGTTATCAAAAATTATCAGTTTGAACATGATAAAATAAAGGGCTGGTACGTGCATCGATCCGATGAAAAAAATGACATACAAAACGTGAATATTGGTCTTGGGAAACAATACCATATACGCACCTGTAACCGCCGCAACCGCACCTGAAGCGCCAAGCACAGGCATATCGTTAAACAGAGCGTGGCCGAGACCGCTGAACACGCCACCTCCGAGGTACAGCAGTAAATAACCGAGGTTGCCAAGTTTGTCGTTCACGTTATTGCCGAAGATAAACAGAAACAGCATATTGCCGATGATATGCATCCAGCCGGCGTGCAAAAAGGCATAAGTAATATACTGGTGAAGTTGCGGCGGCTGGGGGTTCGGCTCGAACAGGGGCTTCGGATAGAGCTTAAAGGACTGGGCCTCGGGCCGCAGTGAGATTTTATACTGTTGTCCATCGGCGGTTTCAAAGATACGCGGCTGATAGGTATAAAGGAAAATAGCGCAGTTCAGCACGATCAATACGTAATTCACCATCGGCTTGTTACGCAACGGATTGTCGGTGCCTATCGGAATGATCATATATAAAGTTTCCTAAGGGTCCTAACTGTTTATAATATCGGATATTGTAGCGGTTTTGCTGGCGGGGGCAAGTTCTTTTGACGCCGTAAGCCCATTTTATATTGACAGACAGGTCAAATTATGTTAGCGTCAAGGCCATCGTAGTTGCAGGGTGGGGCTGATTGACCCACGCATAAATAGTAAGTTTGGTTGGTCCAAAGTGGACACTAATGGGCAATGGGAGGCCGATTATGGATAACATTCGGAAAAATCACGTAACGGTTACAATTATTGGTGTTTTTGTGGCTTTTTGCAGTTCGCTCCTGATGGCCCAGGACCACGCCGGTGGGCCGACACCTTCTGTTAACGATCAAACTGCCGATGAGCTGGTTACTGTCCCGGTGATTGAGACGGCCGCCGGTTCTGCCGAGGCTGCCTCGACATCTGTGGCTGAAGCCTCGAAGCTCGCATTCGAGCCTTATCTTGGCGTTATAACCGGGGACAATGTAAATATCCGGTCCGGGCCTGCGGAAATCTACTATGCTGTCGGCAAGCTCCGTAAGGGCCAACAGGTGGTTGTCAGCGGCGAAAGACACGGCAAAAAGAATTGGGCCATGATCGAACCCACTGATCAATGCTTCAGCTACATTTCCAAAAAGTATGTCGTAATCCAGGATGTTTCCGATGTCCCGGACTCAGCGGTTCTTCAGGAAACACCCCCGTTACAGGAAACGATTCCATCAGCAACTGCCCCCGCAGTATCGGATATCCCTGCTGATTCGCCCGCTGACGCATCCTTAGAAAAGACTGTCATCGGAGACGATAAATTGGGCCAACCGCCAATTGCTCCGGTTGAAAAGCCTGCTGCCCGGAAATTTCTTCGTGGTATGGTAACCGGTAATTTCGTCCGGGTTCGCGTCGGTAGTATCAAGGTGCCCCCAGTCAATGCCCGACAGGTGCAGACAAGACTCAATTACGGCGCCGTTGTGCAGGTGATCGGTGAACGCGACGATTTCTATAAAATTGTCCCGCCGCCGGGTTGTTATTTCTGGACTTCGCTTGATTATATCAGGCGTGTCGGTCCGGTTACTGCCGAGACTGCTGTGAGTATTCGATCACAGGCTGCCGTTAGTGTTTCCGATAAGCCGGGGGAAAAGGTAACCCTTACACAGGTTCAATTGGAAAGGGCTGAATATCAGGAACTCGTCCGATTGTTCAAGGCCGAGCAGGACAAGCCCGTCTTGCAGCGTGAACTTGCCCCTGTGAAACAGCGACTGGTAAAATTAGTCGAAGAGGCCGGTACCCCATCGACTAAATCCCTTGCCCAGAGGCTGATGCGGACCATGGCCCGGGCTGAACTGGCTCGGAACGCACTAAAAATATCACTGTCTCAGGACGAACGTCTGCGGGTAACCCTCGAGGAGATTGACAAGAAAGTGGAACTACTCGTCTCGACCAGCGCCCCGGCCGGTATGAAACAGCAGGATAATGTTATCCAGGGGATTTTAGCACCCTCGGCAGTCTTTACCGCGACGAACCAGAACCGTCGTTTTCTGGTGCTTGGTGATGATGATCGTATTATTTGCTATGCGGTGTCCGGCCTTGACGGCCTTGACCTGGCGCAGTGGCTCGACAAAAAGGTTTCTCTTGTCGGCAGAACCAGATTCGACACCTTCGGTAAAACCCGAATCCTTTATGTAACCGGTATTATCGAGTTACCCTCCGTAAAGAATAAGTAAATTGTCCTGTGAAACGAACAGCAAAAGAAGTGCCGAAGGTTTTCAAATAATAAGCGATTATTCCCCGGCCGGCGATCAGCCCCAGGCCATCGAACGTCTTATCGAAGGAATAAATCGTGGTCAGCGCCGCCAAACACTTATGGGCGTAACAGGCTCGGGTAAAACCTTCACTATGGCCCACGTCATCCGGCAGGTCCGCAAGCCCACTCTCGTTATAAGTCATAATAAAACACTTGCCGCTCAGCTTTATGAGGAATTTAAGGGGCTGTTCCCTCAAAACGCCGTCGAGTATTTTGTCAGCTATTATGATTATTATCAACCTGAGGCGTATATCCCCCAGCGGGACATCTATATCGAAAAAGACGCCTCCCGTAACGATGATATAGACCGCCTTCGCCTGAGTACTACGACTTCGCTGATGTCCCGTTCGGATGTTATTGTGGTTGCCTCGGTCTCTTGTATCTATGGTCTTGGTTCTCCCGAAGATTATAAGCACATGGTCGTGCCGTTGCGAGTGGGGTTGACCGTTGATCGTGATGATATGCTCCGTAGTTTTACCGACATTCTTTACGACCGGAATGATGTAGCATTCGACCGCGGCAAGTTCCGTGTTCGCGGCGACGTGGTGGAAATCTGGCCGGCCTACGAAGAGTTTGCCGTTCGTGTCGAAATGTTCGGTGACGAAATTGAGAAGATATCACTTGTCAACCCAACCAGCGGCGAAGAGTTAGCCCGGGAACACCAGACCTTTATTTATCCGGCACAGCATTATGTTATGCCTGAAGATCGTATCGAGTCAGCCCTGGCGTCTGTTTCAGCGGAGTTGGATCAGCGATTGTTACAGTTGCGTAGTGAAGGCAAATTACTCGAGGCCCAGCGGCTCAGTGCTCGTACTCGTTACGATATGGAAATGGTTCGTGAAGTCGGCTATTGTAGCGGGATCGAAAACTATGCCCGTCATCTTGCCGGTCGGTCCGCTGACGCCCGTCCGCATACCCTGATCGATTACTTTCCCGATGATTTTCTTGTCTTTATCGATGAGTCGCATGTTACTATCCCGCAATTACGGGCTATGCACGCCGGCGACCAAAGCCGCAAGACCGTTCTGGTTGAGCATGGCTTTCGATTACCCAGCGCTATGGACAACCGTCCTCTGCGTTTCGATGAGTTCGAATCGCTGATAAACCAGGCTGTTTTTGTCAGCGCCACTCCCAGCCCTTACGAACTGGAAAAGTGCGGGGGAGCCGTCGTCGAGCAGATGATTCGGCCCACGGGCCTGATCGATCCGGAAATTCGCGTTGAGTCCGCCCGCGGTCAGGTGCCTCACCTTTTGGGCCAAATCGGAAAACGAGTCGATGTTAAGGAGCGAGTGCTTGTTACCGTTCTGACCAAGCGACTTGCCGAGGACCTCAGCGGTTATATCAGGGAAAAGGGGTACCGCTGCCAGTATCTGCATAGTGAAATCAATACTCTCGAACGTGTCGAAATCCTCCGCCAACTTCGGCTGGGCGAATTTGATGTTCTGGTCGGTGTTAATCTGCTGCGCGAAGGGCTTGATCTGCCCGAGGTCTCGCTTGTTGCCATTCTTGACGCCGATAAGGAAGGCTTCCTTCGCAGCGAAACCGCACTGGTTCAAACGATCGGACGCACTGCCCGTAATGTTAATGCGCAGGTTATCCTTTATGCCGATACCATTACTAATTCCATGCGGCGGGCTATGGATGAGACCGACCGCCGACGAGGTGTGCAGCAGCGGTACAACACAGAGCACGGCATAACACCTGAAACCGTCAAAAAAGCGATCCGCAACGGTTTCGAACACGAACTTCAGGCCCGCCGGCTCGCCCAGCAGGCTCTCACGCATGACGAAAAGGAATACGAATGTGAGGAGCTTATCGCCATACTGGAAAAGGAGATGTTAGCCGCCGCCGAAGCACTTGAATTCGAAAAGGCCGCTCATATCCGAGACCAGATAAAAGAACTCCAGGATGCCCCGGAACTAAAAAGCGCTAAAACCCATAAAAGACGAAAAAATGTTAAACATAAAAATTAAGTAAGGCCTGAAATGATTTTAGCCCGTTAGGGCGAAACATGTTAGCCCATGGCGGAAGCCATGGGTAAGGGATAAATAATATATTATTAGCCCCGTCGGGGCGACACAAAGAAGAACCCAATGAGTCATACTTTTTCAAAATTATTTTTCCATTGTGTTTTCAGTACCAAAGGTAGATGCCCACTGCTAAAGGGAGACATATCGGATAAGATAAACGCTTATATGGCCGGCATTGCCAGCAATCATAATGCCCACCTTATCCGAGCCGGCGGCATTGCCGATCATCGGCATTTGCTATTGGAATTAAAACCTGCAACAAATGTTTCCGATATTATCAGGATTATCAAAGCTAATTCGTCTAAATGGCTTAGAGAAACAGTGCCTGATATGGCTGTATTTGGTTGGCAAACAGGATATTCAGCTTTTACCGTGAGTGCCTCGGCGCGAGAAAAGGTGGTTAGTTATATTGATGGGCAAGAGGAACATCATCGAAAATTGACTTTTGAGCAGGAATTGATTATACTTCTCGAGCGCCACGGCATCGCACATGATATATCTCATTTTAAGGATTGATTCGATGTGTCGCCCCTAACGGGGCTTTGAGATAATGGCGGGGGACAGTTACCCACGGCTGCCGCCGTGGGCTAACATGGTTCGCCCTACGGGCTTAACTCGATGGTATAGGAATTTGTATTTTGAATGTATCGCAGCCGTCCCGGCTGCTTCTTTGACTTTTGCTGGCGAGACGCCAGCGGTACAAAGTCCCGGATAAAGCACGATTAAGTCCCTCTTTATCCAGACACACCGGGATATGAAAACGAAACGAAAAAAAAACATGCAGCCGCCAAATCCGGAATCTTATTTACAACTAATCGACCTGGCACGCAATGAAGACCTCGGCGATGGTGATATTACCAGTGGGGCGACTATTCCAGCCGACCAGCAAGGCTTAGGCAGTTTGGTTTTTCGCCAGCCCGGCATACTCTGCGGTATCCCTGTTATCGAGCAGGTACTCCATTGTTACGATGAAGGTCTGTCGTTACGAAACGCCCTTGACGATAGTCGAGATGTTAATGCCGATACCATTATCGCTGAGGTAACCGGTCCTGTGCGTTCACTGTTGGCTGCCGAGCGGGTGATGCTTAATTTCCTCCAGCGATTGAGTGCCGTTGCCACTCTTGCCGGCCAATATGTCAAGGCAATCGAAGGCACGGCAGCGAAAATTTATGACACACGCAAGACAACGCCCGGCTGGCGCGAACTGGAAAAATATGCCGTTCGTTGTGGCGGCGGCTGTAACCACCGCCATGGTCTTTACGACGCTGTCCTCATCAAGGACAATCACCTCGCCGCCATGGGCGAGTGTGATTTATATACAGCCCTGACTGCCGCCGTCCGGAAAATTCGCCTGTCCGATTGCCGACCTGACTTTATTCAGGTGGAAGTCGATACCCTCGATCAATTACGTATTGTCCTGAAAGTCGAGCAAATCGATATAATCCTTCTGGACAATATGACCCCTGTTCAGCTTTGTGAAGCGGTGGCGATACGTAATGAAATTTCGGACTCGGCACGTGTTCAGCTTGAGGCGTCCGGCGGCATTACTCTTGAAAATATCCGTGCGACAGCCGAAACCGGCATCGAGCGTATTTCCGTCGGCGCCCTGACCCACTCCGTCGGCAACCTGGACATCAGCCTGGACATAAAGTGCCCTTAACATTATTGCAATTATTGAGAACTCACCAAGGCCGATGGCTTACCATGGACGCGTTGCAGGCTGCTGTCGATTTGCCGCCGCCGACTATTCTTCAGAAGCTTGACCAACTCCGGCAAATGGGTCATCACATCGAAACCACCCCCGCCTATGGGTTTCGCCTATCGGGTTATGTTGAAAAGTTGACTGCCGAACTGATTGAGTACGGCCTTGGGGCCTGCCGTATCGGTCGGAAGGTACTGGTGTATGAATCAACCGACAGTACTAACGATGTTGCCTGGCATTATGCCGACGAGACAGGTTTTGACGGATTGGCTGTTTTTGCCGAGCATCAGCGCGTGGGTCGCGGCCGTCTGCGGCGATGCTGGTCGGCGCCGGCTTGCAGTAGTATTTTATGCTCAATTCTTTTACAGAGGCCAATCTCAGCTATCGGTCAGAAGTTGACTCTAATGGCCGGCCTGGCTGTTGCCGAGGCTGTCGAAGAGGTAAGCTCAGTTCCAGTGCGGATCAAGTGGCCCAATGATGTTATTGCTTCCGGCAGAAAACTGGCCGGTATTATGGTCGAATCGCGAAAAATAAATGGGGCTACCAACTATGTTGTCGGCATTGGTATTAATTGTTCACAGGCTGTCGATGATTTCGAGCCGGAACTGCGAGCGACGGCTGTTTCCATTCGTCAGTTGATTGATAAAGACGTGGATCGTTTGCGATTGGCTCAACAGCTTTTAATTCGTATGGATCAATGGCTTGTGTCGCCGGATAGCGATCAGGGCAGTGGTTTGCATGACAAATGGCTTGCCCGTTGCGATAATATCGGCCGCAGGCTTACTCTGATTCAGGACGGTTGTGAATATACCGGCCGAGTCATCGATGTCAGTCCCGACCAGGGCCTGCTTTTACAGCTTGACAGCGGCCCGGTCAGGTTCTTCGACCCTGCCACCACCTCCGTCCAGCCCTGAAACCTGATTGTACCCGTATCGCGGACGTCCCGTCTGCTTCTTCTAAAATAATTGCAGGCGAGACGCCTCCATTACAACCGAACCAATCGTTAATATCGACATAATTTTTCAAGTGTATGTGATACTATAACGATTATTCCGGTCAGGTAAAATATCTCTTCAGGTAAAGATGGTTAAAGTGGATAAAAACGGTTGACTTTTTTTGACCGCCCCTTGTTTTGATAGTACATTTCTTTCGAATGTTATGATGTGTTACCGGAATTCGAAATTCTTAATCTGAATTATCGTAGGGATGGTGCCTTTAAAAAGGCAGTGTCCTCGTTTTATGCAAAGTGTGCGGGGGTCCGAACCGATAAGGGAAATAAGAAGTAATGTGTAATAATGTATGCGACCGTAATATGATGGTATTACCATCTCGTTGGAAAAAGGGAGAACTCGTTATGCAGGGACGTCGTTTGGCACGTGATCCACCCGGAGGATAGCCCATCCATCGCAGCAAAAAACGGTGGATGGCATGCTTCGTGTAGCTTATGTGTGGTTGGCCGCCGCTGACGGTAAAAAACAAAAACTTTCTGAAATGGTATCGAAAAATTGTATAGCTTTAGCAAACTTTATTTGTGCCTGACGGCACCGGAGAAAACAGAGATGAAAACGCGAAAAACTGGTTTTACATTAGTTGAAATTTTGATTGTTGTGATTATTCTGGGTATTTTGGCTGCTATCGTGATCCCGCAGTTCACCGAGGCCTCCAACGATGCCCGCGAATCGTCCCTGGTCAGTAACCTTCA
>DAOVXR010000058.1 GCA_030636065.1 Sedimentisphaerales bacterium
AAGAAAAGTGGTTCAACTCCAATAAAGTTGATGCTTTTTTCAAGGCCTTGATTACAAGACCTTGGAGTTGAACCAGAAAAGTAGCCTGGGCCGTGTCCGCCATTTGGGGTTGATTGCGATGGTCGATCTGGGTGCCACCTTTCTGTATTTCAGAGAGGTGCTTTAGTCGGTTTTCTTGAAAGTGCCAAGCATGCCCCGTGTGGTGATCTTATTCGTCATTGGGATTTCGTTATTGATTCCTCATTCTGGTTTCTTAATTCGTCATTATTTTCGCAGGGTGTGGCTTTACCCCACGCGATAACTAAAGTATCCAGCCATCGCGATATGGCGGCCGGATATATTTATCTGCCCTTGACGTATTAGTTGCCTTGAGATTTTTACCGTCCCATTGCAATACCTTACCCGTTCGTATGGCCACATTACCAAGTAGTACCGTCTCTGTCAGCGGACCGGCACAATCGAAATTGGAGCTTGCCGGTGCGCCGCCTTTACAGGCGTCCAGCCAATCCCTGTGATGGCCCTTCGAGCGGGGCAGTGTTCTGGGCGGACGTTTATATGCCTTCATTTTTGTTTCGGGTATTATGCGGGGGCTTCTCGACCATCCGCCACACTTGATAACACCTTTATCACCGATAAAAATAGTACCGTTATTGCCCAGTTTTCGGTTCTTTTCCAGGCATTCCGGCCTGGGCGGTCTTAATCCTCCGTCATACCAGGTAAGCTCAACCGGCGGCATATCATCACGAGCAGGGAACTTATAACGTATTATGTTACCACTTGGGATAATCTCGGAATTAAATTTGACGGCACTGGCTTCTACTTCAGTCGGATGGCCGAGTTTGAGAGCCCAAAAAGGCGAGTCCAGATTATGGCAGCCAAGGTCTCCAATTGCGCCTCCGCCGAAATCCCACCAGCTTCGCCAATTGAACGGTGCGTAGGCCGGATGATACGGTCTGTAAGGTGCCGGGCCAAGCCACAAGTCCCAGTTCAGTCCGGGATGAATCGGCGGTGTTTCTTTGGGTCTGTTTTTCAAGTCGCCGTTAAAATATCCCACATCGCTCCAGGCATGAACTTCGCGCACGGTACCGATTGCCCCGTCCCATATCCACTCGCATATCAGACGAATATCTTCGCTGGAATGGCCGTGATTGCCCATTTGCGTAGCCACGCCTGCTTTGCGGGCTGCTTCGGTAATCATACGGGCCTCATAAACCGAATGGGTCAGCGGCTTTTCGCAATAGACGTGCTTGCCCTTTTTAATAGCTGCCATGGTGGCAACAGCGTGTACATGATCGGGGGTCGCGACAAGCACCGCGTCGATACCATTTTCTTTGTCCAGCATCTCCCGGAAATCGATATGAGTAGTGCAACCTTTATATGTACCGGACGGCTTTCCTTTGGCGTAGTGCGTTTCCACATGTTTTTTCGCCGGTTCGAGACCGGCCGTTCCGCGATAGTAAAAGGCGCTGTAGTCGCTTATCTTGTTCACGTCGCAAAGGTCCGTAATATGCGAATCCGAATATTTGAGCAGAGATTTGATATTACTTATACCCTGGCCGCCGGTACCGATAACAGCGATGTTGACCCGGTTACTCGGCGCTACGGAACTACCCTGGCCCAGCACCGCTTGTGGAACAATCGTAAATGCGGCCGCGGTCGCTGCGGTACCACTCAAAAAATCTCGCCGGGAAATCTTTCCGTCTTTTTGCTCGTTTGCATTTTTGTGAATTCTCATAATTATTCCTTCCAACAAAGCTTCATAGGAGCGAACCATGTTGGTCTCGTAGGGTGGGGTCTTACCCCACGTGCTTATTAGCCCCCGATGTAAAACATGTCCCTGCGAATCGGGGGATTCTTAAGTAGGGCGGGCCTGTGGCCCGCGTTTATTAGCTGGCAATCATCAGACTGAGAAAAAATACTCTTACTCTACTGTCATTATATGATTATTTGGTGGAAAGCAATGAGAAAAACAGAGTGATTTATTAAAGATTAGTTATGAGTTACGGGTGGTATCTTCGCGTCAGTTCGTAAGACAATAGCCGTGTTATATTTTGTATATGTTTTGTAGCTGCCTTTCATCCAGAGGACAAAAGTTTGGCCGGGATGGTTGGCAGGGACGATGGGGCGCAGATTATCTTCGGTTGAATTTGATGTAATTGGCTGCCAGGTCCAGGTGTCGCCCCTGTCAGAGGTTTGTCCCTTGTAAATCTCGTAACGGCCGCTGACAGTCGGTGAGCCGTCGTGGATATTTACATCCGACGAGATATAGACCACATTGACATTGTCGGGGTCGATTGCGATACCACCTGAATAATATGCCTCCTTTGCGTACAAGCGAGTGCCGGCGTATGCGATCTGGCGGCCCACCCAACGGCCGGCTTTTTTGTTCCAGCGTGCCCAGCGGTAACGATGGTCGTTGGAATTGAGGTGGCTGGTGTAGGCGATGATCGGATTGCCTGACGGGTCGAGATGAATGTCCCATACCCAGGCCCGGCCGGTCGGGCTGTTGACCCCATCGTATATTTGGGTGGCCTCGGACGGAGCTATCGGGCAGTCGGCAAGGTTACGAATGAATGAGCCGTCGCTGGTATATAGTTTGCCCGCCTTGTAATAGGCATGATAAAGACTGCTTATGGATTGTACCGGGTGCGAATCGGTAAAGGCGAAGTGAATCGTGTCTGTATGGTTCGTGGTGTATTTGACGTAAGGCCAATGGTCCTTGCGATAATAAATGATTTTTTTTCCGTCGCTCCAGGTTTTGCAGTTGTCTTCGGACACGGCGTATATGGGACTTCGGTCGATTCCCCGCCAGAAATTGTAAATCCTGCCCCGCTCACCGCTTAGTTGAAACGGGTTGGCATAGGTGAAATTATCATCCTTGATGTTGGCGTGATACGTTTGTTCCGGCTGCCAGGACGTACCGTCGTAGGGTTTCGCAGAAACACGGTAGCGCATGAGATTGTCATCATGGTGTTTGGTGTAGAAAATCGTCAGGTGGCCGTCATCGCGAATCAGGATGCCAGGCACGTTGTGATCATCACCGATAAATTTCTCGTGTAAAACTGTAGTTTTCAGCGTACCGGTAACGAAATTGAAGTTAGTAACCCGGACGTCGCCTTTGCCGGTAATTGAAGCGACTGTCATCTTTTGTTTTTTGTCATAGACAACTGCCCGTTCGTCCTGGAACCAGCACCAGGCCCCATCGTTGGTGATGGTCATCTGCTCGTCCGCTCGGCAATTCACATCGCGGAAGCCGAAGCTTGTTACTACCGCCGCCAAAACAATTATAAATACCGTTATTTTTTGCACAAGCAACGATGCCTCCGTCAAAAGTGCCGAACGACCATCAAATCGACCCTGAACAAAAACGTTCGGTAGCGGTTTTTACCTGGAAAGAGTATGATTATTCGCCGCCCAGCCAGTTTTCGACCATGATAATCAGGTCCGCCATATTTACTCTGCCACTCATATTTATATCTGCGTTATCGCACCAGTTGGCGGGAGCATCGCATTTGTCCGCCAGCCATTGACTGGATATGATCGCGAAATCCAGAAGGTCCACGCGTCCACTGTCGTCCAGGTCAGGGTTGTTGGGCGCAATCACATGGAAGACAAATTCTTCATGAGCGGTAACTTGCGGATAAAAACTGTCGGTTACTTCGATGATTGCGTTATAGTCTCCCGGACTTTGTGGTGATCCGGTAAAGCAGCCCGTATCGGGATCCAGGCCTACGCCTGGCGGCAGCGCTGAGCCGCTCTGGTGGAACGTAATAGCGACCGAATCGGCGTCAGTCAATGTTTCTGCTTCATCATGGCCTGAAATAATCAGATAATCACTGCCGTCCCCGGCGGAGATGCCCACTGTTGGCGTCAGGTTGGTATTGCCGGAGCCGTAATCGAAACGAATCCGCCCGTCTTCATAAAGTGTTGCGGAGAAATTGCAAGGAGTTTCATCTTGCCAGGTTACCGCCTGCCAACGGAATGTTACTTCATCAGGCCCGGCCTGATAGATATAGATGTCGCTGCCGTCGCCGATGCTCGTATCCAGATCGTCCCACAACGGAGCGATGATTATGTTTTCGAGTAGTTTCTGGGTCGAGTTATTTTTAAGGGTTAGTGTTCCCGCAAAATCCAGGAACCCGTTACTGCAAACATTAACGCTGGTATATTCCGTGCCGTAGAAGTTAAACGTAAATGGCAGAGCGAAGGACCACATTGCATCGTCCCCGTGCCAGTTATTACTGGTTCCGTCTGTATCGAAGGAACTGGCTTCTGTCTGATAACTATAATAATCCACTATCTGGTTCGCCTGCCAATTGTGGTAAGGTTCTTCGCCGCCGGTGGCTTCGAGACAGCAGTCTTGCATCGGTTCGCCATAGAGCCACGTAAATTCATGGGGCGGCAAAATGCTGAACATTCCACCGTTGCCGCCGATCACCGTAATGGTGTATGCGCCGGTAGTTCTGTTGAAGCCTGCCACTCGGATATAATAGGTAACACCGGCCTGCATCGGCATTGTCAGGTACGATTTTAATGAGCCGACTTCGCATTCGTCGGAATCGTCGTTGCACGCCAGTTCTGTGCCGCCGCAGAAATCATAAACGGCTAATGACGTATCTTCCAACTGACTGTCGCACAGGGTAATAATGACATCACAGCAGTCTTCCGCGGGAGTGTATGAATGCCAGACATCAAGTTCATCGAGAAGACAACAGCTACTGGTCAACGGTTCTTCTCCTATCATTGTTTCCGTTGCGTCATCGGTATTGCCCTCGAACGGTATTCCATCGATCAGGCTGATAGCGTCCTCACAATCATCATTATATTCCTCGAAATTCGCTTCTGTAATACTAATGACATAAGCGCCCGTGGCGGCATTGACCCCGGCCACCCGGATATAACATATTTCATCGGTGTCTAATTGCAGTATAAGTTCTGATTGCGGCCCACAAAATTCACTGTCGTCATTACAACCCAATTCCACCCGGCCAGGTTCGTTACAGTCATCATAAATCGCCAATGTTGTGTCAAACGTACTGTCGCACAAACTGAACTGGAAGTACCCGGAAGACGGCGGTGTAAAGGTATGCCATACGTCTTTATTGTCCGTGCCGTCGGAGCAACTACTGTAAGATTCGCCCAACGCACCGAAAGAAATGTGATAAGACGGTATATTCAATTGTACGGGGATCGCCTGTTCGCACTCGTTATGGTCTGGCGGTGGCGACTGGGCCACAAAATCGATGCCCCAGACGTTCCCCGCGACCGGCTGCATATCCTCTGACAAACCCGTGGTTGCCTCTTGGCTGTCGAAATAGAAGTCTTCCTTTTCGGCCGTGATCACAAAATTGGCGTCCGAAGGAACATTAAGCAGGGCGTAGATTCCATTGTAATCGGTCGTCGCTGTAAAGATACAGACAGTACCCGGATCGCATGGGTCGCAGCCCGTTACCTCGCCTGTTATTTCCACTCCCGCGATGGGTCCCTCCGCCATATCGATAACCCGGCCGCTGATGATTTCCCCTGAGCCTGAAGGAAACACATTGTAAGTGCAGGATCGCACAATTTCAAAATCCAGAACCACAGGCAGATGGTACCACAGGTCTTTGTATCCGCCCCAGCCCATATTGAGGTGGTGATACATGCTTATCCCATGATAGCCGTAACCGTCGCAGACGATGGCATGACCGCTCGTATCATTAGTGATGCCAAACAGGACGGGACCATTTACCGTCTAAGTTCGGATTGACCATTTCAATCAGGCCTTCACCGACATTCTCCCAATCATTAAATCCGTGTATTCCATTTGCATAGCCGAAGGTTTCCAGCATTGCTTGTAGTGCATCGTCCATCCAGGCTCCGGAGCTATATTCAGTATAATTCATATTAACGGAAATTCCGGCATCGAAGCACAATGCCCCGATTGCCTGCCGCTGCTCTTCAGTTACACCGGCTTCGGGAACCAAGGTCATTTCAGACCATACATAAGGTCCGCCCCGGCCGTCGCCGCCGCGTGTTTTGGCCGCCTGGGTCTGCTCGTCAACTGTAATCAGAAAGTTATTACGACCGATACCGATTACCGGATATTCGTAATAACGCATTAACTGGGCCATCGCCGTGGCCACACAACCGCAGACATAATTGTTGGGTGTGTAATAATTGTAGCATGGAGTGCCGTTCACGTTGCCCTGATCCCACTCGCTCAACAACAGTGGTGCCACGCGAATGTCAGAGATGTCGGTGAAGCCATTCGTTATAGGGGGGGCGTCGTCCGCGTATAGTGTATCCGAAGCCTCTCCAAAATGTCTCAGGTTGCGCCAGCGCGACTGTGCTTTGTCGGCGCCAGACTGCAAGGCTGCTTCTCTGCGCCCCAGGGCCTTAGTGGGTACTCCTCTTTTTCTTTCGGCAGTCAAAAGCCGGGCCGTCCGCACCCGTACAGGCAGGTCGTTATTGACCATCGCTCCCAACGGATTGTTAAGTGATGGATCATATTCTCCCTGCCGGGCAAAGGCGATGATCGGTTCGATCTGATCGTCCGCGGGCAGTATCACGAAGCCTTGTGGTTCCAGATAAACCACATAGTACAGCGGCTGTCCCGTCCCGTCCATGAAGGTATCCACCTTCTGAACCTGGCCGCCAAGGCGGGTTCCCATCGGTTCCGCATCGACGCGCAGCCAGCCGCGCACCACTTTCTCAGCCTGAATCGCTGACGTGGGTGCCGCCCATAACTGCTTGGCACACAAGAGGATAGAGCATAACGCGGTTAGGATAAAAAGGGCGTTTGCGACTCTGGTTTTTGGGAAGGTTATTTTTTCTGTGAGCACAACACTCCCCCTCTGATGATTTGATCCCATAATATTCTCCACCTTCGTTGTTAAGGTATTATAAGGCTGTCAAGGCTCTACAGGCCCTTACAAGACCCCATTATACATATTTTTCCGTTCCAATACAAGGAAAATCGACCCTGCGTCAAAAGTAGTAGCCCGGGCCATGTCCGCCATTTGGGACTGATTGCGTTGGTGTTTGGGTGCCACCTTTCTGTATTTCAGAGAGGTGCTTTAGCCGGTTTTCTTAAAAGTGGCATGCACACTCCGTGTGGCGATCTTATTCGTCATTGGGACTTCGTCATTGATTCCTCATTCTGGTTTCTTAATTCATCATTATCCTTGTAGGGTACGATAAAATCACATCAGAATAAAACTACCGGTACAATATCTATCCGGCTATAATACGGTTATGACTGCAAAAGAAACAAACCATACTATTCGGCCACGGCTGCCGGCATGGCTCAAACGGCCGCTGCCGAAGGGCGAGAATTTTCAGCATGTGGCCAAAATCCTGAAGAAACTGCGACTAAACACTGTTTGTGCCGGCGCTTCGTGTCCTAATCGTGGTGAGTGTTATTCTCTGGGGACTGCCACATTTATGATTATGGGTGATGTTTGCACCAGAGATTGCCTGTTTTGCGGTATCAGTCACGGTTCGGCTTCGCCGTTGGAAAGCGATGAGCCGCAGCGTCTGGCCCGGGCGGTGGGGGAGTTGAATCTCAAACATGTAGTTATTACTTCTGTTACTCGTGATGATTTGCCGGACGGTGGCGCCGAACATTTCGCTCATACTATCAGGGCCGTCCGCGAACTGACGCCGAAGGTAACTATCGAGGTACTCACGCCCGATTTCCTGGGCGACACTGATTCTTTAGATATCGTTTATCAGGCCGCCCCGGACGTATTCAATCACAATGTCGAAACCACACGACGTCTCACCCCTGAAATTCGCAGTGGTGCCGACTACGAACGTTCTTTGGGCGTGCTCAACTATATGGCAGGCCGGGAAGACCCGCCTGTTATCAAGAGCGGCCTTATGTTGGGCCTGGGCGAAACTGACGAGGAAATCAGCCGAACACTTCAAGACCTCTGTCGGGCTGGTGTCAGGATGTTGACAATCGGCCAGTATTTACGACCCGGAAAAAATAATTATGAAGTAAAAAAATACTATCCGCCCGACGAATTCGAACAGATTAAGCAGCAAGCGGAAAAAATCGGTTTTTCTCACGTCGCCGCCGGCCCTTTCGTCCGCAGCAGCTACCATGCGGAAACCAACCTGTCGGACATCGAAAAATCTCCGTAGGGTGGGGCTAATTGACCCGCGCGTCTTACTGTCATTCCTGCGAAGGCAGGGGGCGGGGATCGGGGGATTCTTCTAGCCTCCGATGTAAAATCGGGGGAATCTTCTCTTTATTCGCCCTGAAAGGGCAAAATAGAATAGCCCAGGGCAACCAGGCTGTGTCGCAATTATGTAAAAACACAGCCCACACAAACTTGTTGCCCTTGTTCACAAGCAATTTTCTATAACA
>DAOVXR010000001.1 GCA_030636065.1 Sedimentisphaerales bacterium
AACCGTCTTTTGTTTGTCTGGTTGTTACTGTTGTTTCTTATTGTCCTGCCACCACAGGATCGTCTGACTGAGTCCTTCGTCAAATGTTATCTGAGCTTCAAAGCCGAAATAGTCCCTGGCTCGTGATATATCAAGGCAACGTCGCGGTTGGCCATCGGGTTTGGTGGAATCCCAGGCAACCTTACCCTTAAAATTGGTCATTTCCCTTATTTTTTCGACCAGGTCCTTAATGGTAATTTCCATGCCGGCACCGAGATTAACCGGTTCCGGGCCATCGTATTTAATGGTAGCCAGCGTAATGGCACGAGCGGCATCCTGAACATAAAAAAACTCGCGACTGGCAGAGCCGGTACCCCAGACCATGACTTCGTCAGCTCCTTCATCCACCGCTGCGCAGAACTTGCGGATCAGGGCGGGAATAACATGACTGCTCTGCAAATCAAAATTATCGCCAGGGCCATACAGATTCACCGGAAGCAGATAAATCCCATTGAGGCCATACTGCCGGCGATAGGCCTGTAACATTACCAACAAAGCCTTCTTGGCCACGCCGTATGGCGCATTGGTTTCTTCCGGATACCCATTCCATAAATCTTCTTCCCGAAACGGCACCGGGGTGAACTTCGGATAAGCACAAATCGTCCCCACCTGCACAAATTTCCTGAGCTCACAAATACGGGCCTGCTCGATCAGATGCATCCCCATAGCCATATTGGCATAAAAGAATCGGCCGGGATTATCGCGATTGGCCCCAATCCCTCCTACCTCCGCGGCCAGATGGATCACCACTGTCGGCCGCATATCATTATACATCCGCACTACATCGGCCTCTTTAGTCAGGTCATATTCTTCGATCAAAGGGATCAACATATTTTCCTGCTGAGCGCCCTGTTGAAGTAATTCCTTCTGAAGATATTTCCCAAGAAAACCCGCACCACCGGTAATCACAATGCGTTCATCACTTAAATTAATCACTACGCTATTCCTCCATTGCTTGAAACAATCCTGTCACGCTCCGCCAACACCTTTTCTCTTTTTGCCAGTTCCCAGTCGGTCTCAACCATCATCCCTGCCAGTTCCTTAAAATCCACTTTAGGCTCCCAACCCAGCTTCTTACGGGCTTTGGTGGAATCGCCCAGCAGCAGATCAACCTCTGCGGGCCGGTAGTAACGCGGGTCGATCTCGACATACTCGTTCCAATCCAAATCCAGCCGCCCAAACACCTCATCCAAAAACTCACGCACAGAATAGGTTTGACCGGTTGCGATAACATAGTCTTCAGGCTGATCCTGCTGGAGCATCAGCCACATAGCTTCTACATAATCACCGGCAAAACCCCAGTCACGTTTGGCATCGAGGTTGCCGAGGTACAGCTTTTTCTGCAGGCCTTCCTTAATTCGGGTGGCGGCCCGGGTGATCTTGCGGGTAACAAATGTTTCGCCACGGCGAGGCGATTCGTGATTGAACAATATCCCATTACAGGCAAAAATATTATAACTTTCACGATGGTTCACCGTCTGCCAGTAGCTATAGACCTTGGCACAGCCATACGGGCTGCGCGGATAGAACGGAGTCGTCTCTTTCTGCGGTGTCTCGATGACCTTGCCAAACATCTCACTGCTGGACGCCTGGTAGAACCGGGGCGGACGGGCCATTGTACGAATAGCTTCCAGTATCCGCAATGTTCCCAGGGCATCGGTATTAGCGGTATAGATCGGCTGATCGAAACTGACCCGCACATGACTTTGAGCACCAAGATTATAAACCTCGTCTGGATTGATGTCGTTTAAGATACTGGAGAGGTTGCCGCCATCGGTCAGATCACCATAAACCAATTTCAGGGCCGGCTTTTCATGTGGGTCCTTGTATAGATGATCGATCCGCTCGGTACCGAAAGTCGAGCTTCTTCTTATCATGCCGTGAACTTTGTATCCTTTTTTGAGCAGCAGTTCAGTAAGGTAGCTGCCATCCTGTCCGGTAATACCGGTAATTAGTGCGGTTTTCATAGAGAAAGTCCTTGGTTTTCAGAGGTTAGCAATAGTGTCAAGCAGGTAAAGCTCCGTCGAATATAATTGAAATCTATCGCATCGATTCAGATCAGGTTAATATCGGCATCGTGGCAAGCCGATTCCAATAAGGCCAAAACATTCAGTTTTTCGCACCAGTATTGCAAATACTTTTTATCCAGATGGGAATTGTTTGAAGAAGATCAGGCGTTTTCATTAGGTTCATTTCTACTGAGGTATTTTTCCAGATTCGAGGCCAAATCCTTACCGTAGTGGTATGCCACAAACAGGACATCTACCTGTCTTTCGGACAAATCCTTATTGGCCCTGGCAATGGCTCGTTTAGACAACTGGATAGCCACTTGGGAAAGAGACCGGATTTGAGAAACTTTTGTGGCAAAAGAGGCTTTTCTTATCAGGGAGATCAAAGCTCTTTCGGCAGCTTCATTGGTATCGGGTGATTGCATTTTCATGATCTTACATTACCCTGACCTGACGATGCTTGCAAGTAGCTTTTAGCCTTTAGCCAACAGCTTTCAGCTTACATCTAATAGCTAACCGCTAACTGCTTCCTTACTGCTTATGGCTTTTAGCTGACAGCTTATAACTTGATTTGTCCGGCATTTCTACGATACGCGACTGCGACTGTGGGGTGATTGTTTCTTTCTTATGACTGACATCCGACGGCTGATCGCTTCTTTTGTCGGGAATTGGCTCTTGCTTGGGGGGGGCTGGTTTGCCGGTACGCAGATCGACCACAGGTATTGTATCTCTTTTTTCGCTATAGAACGACCGGACAAAGTCTTCGATCATTTCATGCATGGTACAGAACGAATAACTCTCACACAGCCACCGGAGCTTCGGTAGTGTCGTCTTGAGATTTACATAACACTTAAAACGCCTTATTCTACTTAATGGCAAGCGAGGATGGTCAGGGTCAACTTCACGCGGATGAATATAGACCACCAGCGGCTGATTGGCTTTGTGTAGTCGCTTCACTCCCCATCGGATCATCTCACGCGGCGCCAGCCGAAGATAGCCGCCACCAAAGAGACTGAAACGTTTGCCCATCAACTCCACCATCGACATCGGGATTTCCGGCAGCATACCGCTATCGGTCTCAATAAAATATGGCCCCACCGGAGCATCGGTAATCCCACCGTGCCCGCGAGAAGCAGGGAACACACTGGAATCATAATCATAAACCGACCTGATAACATCAAACGCCCAGGGAGCCTTTTCGGTTATGCCAAACCCCGGTGCCCGAAAGCCCCGCACGGCTTTACCGGTAATATCTTCCAGAATAGCCTTAGCCTTGGTCAAATCTTCAGTAAAGGCCGTGCGTCCAACCTCATAAGCCAGAACATGACCATAGCCATGACTGGCGATTTCATGCCCTTCGGCCTGACACTTACGCACCAACTCCGGAAACCGCTGAGCCATCCAGCCCAACCAGAAGAAAGTTGCCTTGGTAGCAGTCTCATCCAACATCGCTAACAACTGCTCCATACCCCGCTCAACATGCAAAGGCAAATCCGGCCATTGGCCAATCTTAGGCACCGCAGGCGAATCCAATATATGGAACCAGTCTTCAACGTCGATGGAAAGTATGTTATGAGTTATTGCCATTAGAAGAATCGCCTTCCGACTTTCACAAATGCCTTTCTGTCTTCTGCGGTGGGGAAGGAGAAATAGGTTGCATCCTCTTCCCTGTTCGGTTTCCGTTGAACTGTACCATCTTTGATCTGTTTTATAGCTTCCACGAGCGCCTTTGCTCCTTTGGCCTTAGTCCTGGTTACCAAAGTATCCCAGGTATCTTGCGGTGTAATAGCAACTTCCTTTTGCACGAGGATATCACCATCATCAAGCTTGGCCATCAGGTCATGGACGCTGGTAGCTGTTTTGGTCTCGCCATTATGCAACACCCAGAAGGCTGGCATCAGGCCGCGATATTTCGGCAACGGTGCACCATGAACATTTATACAGCCCATAGGGATACGATCCCTGATCTTCTTCCCGATAATCTGTGGACAACTAATGGAGATGAGCAGGTCAGGTTTATGTTTATCCAAAATATCATGAAACTGCTGATCTTTTACCTGCGGGACATGATAATACGGGACAGCAAAGGCATCGGCAACCTGTCTAATCGAATAAAAGGGTCCTTTAGTTGTCGGCCTACATAACTTTGCCTTAAGCTTTGCCATAATCACCCGCCAGCCCATTATCCAGGTACCCTTGATACCGAAAAGCCGGAAATGCTTAATAAATCCCTTAACCGCTCCGCCATGAGTACTCATCGCAGGCGATGAAACAATACACACCACATCTTCAGGGAACTCCCGGCAAACCGTAGCAAAGGATTTAGGCAGATAAAGGTTTTCTTCCTGGGTGAGGATAATGATTTTCATAAATCAACCATTCAAAATTTTATTGTAAAAGTTTTCAAATTGATCAGCTATTAAATCCCAAGAATAATTGGTTTGAACTCTTTTTATTCCATGTTTTCCAGCTGATAACAAACTTGCTCTACAATTTAATAATTCTTCAAGTTTGGCATGCAGGCTATCAACGCTCTTATTTTCAAATGACCATCCTACATCACCAACAGCTTCCAGATTCTCAGGGATATTACTAACAAGACAAGGACAGCCGTAACTCATAGCTTCAAGTAAAGCAATAGATAGGCCTTCTATCTCAGATGGCTGTGCATAAATCAGGCAATGACTGAATAGTTCTTCTAACAATCTTCCTGTCACAAAACCAGGAAACAATATTCTAGGGTCATTGCCTGCCAAATCCATAAGTTCATTCTTGTATACATCTTCATTAGGCACATCGCCTGCAATAACAAGTTTACAATCTGTATCAAGTTTCCTGAAAGCTGGTATCAAATAGTGTGCCCCTTTTTCCCTTACCAGTCTTGAAGCAAAAAGTACATAGTTATTAGGTTTCAAACCTAACTCTAATATTTCTTGAGGCTCAGGCTTAGATTTAATATCGGCACCAGTTGGAATATACGAAACATCTGCACCATATGTATTTTTAAAATACTTGCATTGGGTATTTGAAACAGCGGTATAATTCACATTATTAGCCATTACCTTTTTTTCCAACCTCAATGCTATCTTTGAACTCAGAGAATTGAAACGACTCCTTTTCCATTCTAAACCATGCCACTGAAGTACGCATTTTTGTCTAAACAGTTTCGCCAACCCTATCCATGTACCTGCGGGTATGGTATGAAAATGTAAAACATCATGCTTTCCACGCAATGATTTCATAAGAGCAAAAAAACCAGCAGAACCTTTTTCAAGAGTTCTACCTTTCACACATGGTACAGGTACGATCTTCATACCGGCATACTCGGATTCCACTTTGCCATGATGTTTCATCGTATATACGGTAACATCATGCCCACGTTTAACTAATCTTGAACCTAGTTCCTGTGTATATTTTTCTATACCGCCACCACAGGCAATATTTTTTACTACAATAAATGCTATATTCATAAGATTTTCCGTATTATTAACTTTTATTACAATCAGCCAAATTGCCCTGCTGCGGGTCCTGGCCAACTTCATAATGCGGGCAGCAGTCACCACGGATGTGTTGGCCCATCATTAATCTGATCTTATTTTTGACAACCCAGGGCAGAATCTTCTTGAGATACTTTTTCATTACCGGCGAAGCAGACCCTATCATCCAACAGTTTTTAGGACATTTGGCTACCTTCTGGCGAACTTCCCGGGCTTGCGGGCTGTTCCATATATCCAAAAAGTTATCGACATCATGCAGGTTGCCCATGCTTTGGAACCAATATTTTTCTTCCATACCGTTACAAGGTAAGACCTCGCCGTAAGGGTCGATAAAGAAGTTTTCCGTGCCAGCTTCACAGGGAAGCATCCTGCGTCCGCCTTTGATATAATTTATCAGGCCGACATTAAACAAAGCCCTGAACCATAATTTCGGATGTTTTTCTTTCATCAGGCGATTGACCAATTCTTCGAAATGGCCGCAAACCTCATCAACGTTAGTTACCATATTATCATCCTTATGAAAATAAAAGGAATTATGAAATGAAGCGGTGGCAAACTGCATATTGAGATTTTTGGCCAGTTCATATAACGTAAGCATATCTTTGGAGTTATTATTGGATACAGTAATACCAAAGCCAATATCTTTAACCCCCATTCGCCGCAACTCCAGTAGCGTCCGCAGCCCCCGGTCAAAACCACCGGCATGGCCGCGCAGCTCATCGTTTTTCTGGGAAAGGCCTTCTATACTGATACGAAATCCGAGGTTGGGATATTTCTCGGCAAGTTTAAAAATGCGATCTTCATACCAGCCGCTGGTAGAAATACAAATCCGATCAGTTTTGGTAAAAAGTATCTTTACAATATCTTCCAGATCACCACGGACTAAAGGCTCGCCACCAGTAAGGTTTACCAGATTCAACTTAGGCAGCTTTTCAAGAAGCTCTGGTTTGAATTCTTTTTTAGGATCAGTTGGATTCTCCCATATATCGCACATCTTACACCGCATCGGACAGCGGTAGGTTGTGATTATTGATGCTTCCATTCGTTTAAGTTCACTCCAGATTTATTTTAAAGCTTTATTATAGACTTCGATCAATTTCTCATAATGAATTTCAGGAGAGTAGTTTTCCTGTAACCGCTGGCGGGCGGCCTGGCCCATCATGGAAAGGTTTTCTTTGGATGACCACATAGCAAGAATCTTTTCGTTCAATTCCCGGGCATTTCCAGATTCAAACAGTCCGCCGGTTTTCCCTTCAATGATCATCTCCGGGATACCGCCAATTCTGGCCCCCAAAACAGGCTTGCCATAAGCATAGGCTTCCAGAATTGCCATAGGTGCATTTTCATTGCATTCCGAGGGGATAGCCAGAAACGCAGCATTTCTGAAAAGTTCGGCAAGTTCATCGCCGGACTTATAACCTTCAAAGACTACATCATTCATCTGATTCTTTTGGACAAAGTCCTGAGCTTGGAATCGAACCGGGCCATCGCCTACTATTTTTAGCGGGATACCGGTCCCCTTCAGGGCCTTCAGCAAAGTTAATACCCCTTTTTCGTGGGATAATCTGCCGACATAAAGGACATAATCACCAGCGTCAAATGATGGCTTAAAATTATCAGGGTCAACAAAGTTAGGGACATAGACAAGTTTATCATCCGGCAGGCCGTTTTCCTTCATCTTATCCATCATAAAATGACTCGGACAGATATAGGAACGGACACTGTCCCATTTCCTTAGCCATTTATTATAGTATGATTCAGCGGTATAAATTGCCGATGCGACAAGACTGTTTTTATGACAGCGGTTTTTCAAACAATTAATAAACTTACGTCCTTTGCAATCTTCACAGACCTGACCATCATTTAGCATCAGGTATGATGGGCAGATAAGCTTGCAATCATGTAAGGTAATAACAGAAGGAATATTCTGCTTTTTAGCCACATCCAGAACCGAAGTTGTAAGGCCACCATAGATATTATGGGCATGGACAATATCCGGCTTATAATCCTGCAGAACTAGCCGAAACTTCTTAGCTGCTTCTTTGTTTTTGATCAACTTGAATGCCTGCTTGATCTTGGCAAGACCGGAAAGATTTTCAATATCAACCAGCTCGGCAAAATGATCTGAATACTCACAGGGCAGATTATCCGGATGCTTACGTGAAAAGCCACTGACACAATGGCTGTTCTGCTTTAATAAGGCCTGCTCTTCAAAAAGAACCCGTTCAGATCCGCCGCGGAGATAATAATAATTATTTGGGAAAATTATTCTCATAGCACAATTTTTAACTAAAAGATATGACCTACAAACACTCGATGATGATTGACTTTAATGAATCACTTTAATTGCACATGAGTTTTTAGGCTGTAATAAACTATTTTTGCTATTAACTCACCATAACCAACCGTTAATCATTGCATACTGCATAAGAAACTGTCTCTGGTCTTTTTTTATTAATACTAATAAAAAAACCCAGAAACATAATCAATACATATAAATAATGCTCTACAAATCGTTTTACAAGGGCTTTCTTTTTTGTTATTGCGTGTAAATGGTCAATTAAAAACAATATTAACCACATCCAAAATAAATAAAACCCAAACAATGGAATAAAACATAAACTCATAATTAAAAACAGCCATGCAACAAAACCTTTGACAATCCATTTATTGTTTGTTAAAAACTCTACCAACACTAAAGGTCTATCAAAGTTCTTTTTAATAATAATACCGTAAAAAATAGGATAAAGCTTTGTCAAAAACTCAAACGACCGGACTCTATATTGGAGCGTATGATGTGTCCCCATACTTACCGGAATAGCAAAAAAAGAACCATGTCGAGACAACCGCATTGTATATTCAATATCTTGATTCCGAACAAAGGCCTCATCCCAATCGCCAATTTTTTTAACTAACTGTGAACGGGTAATAAAAATACCTGATCCATAACTAACGCTTTTTTTACTCGTAACTTTATATCTATCTTCCACACTTTTGATCACATGACTAAAACCTTTAGGGTAATATTTTTCCGCTAATCTTCCTGTTACCGCATCAGCCTCCCCCGAATCTAAAAGCTGCAAAGCCTCTACTATAAAAGATGGGTCAAGCTCAACATCACCGTCAACAAAAAAGATATATCTTTTACAAACATGCTTTAGGCCAACATTACGAACAATAGCAGAATTTACATATCCTTTACACTGATAGATGTGGATAATCGAAGAATTCACAGCATAATGTTTCATTACGCCTAATGTGCCATCAGTAGAGCCAGAATCAACACAGATTATTTCACAATCATTCAATGCCATTTTTGAAAGGGAGCCCAAGCATTTATTAATTCCAAACTTTTCATTCTTGGCGACAACCACAAACGAAATATTCTTAATCATAAATTAAGCTCCCATTACTTTCTCTGTTTTTTTGGACAGTTTTTTTCAGTTTCAACACGCAATTTCCACACAAGAAAGAAAAATAAGCCCCACCAAATGCCTTGATTATGCCAAAGAAATATGTGAGACAAAGACACTATATTATATAGAAGAAAAACAGTAATAGCCAAAGTGATAATCGTCAATTCTGACACACTGTACTTTATTACAAATTTCAAATCTCGCATCATGCGATAACAAATCAGCCCGGTGAGAATTAGCCCTTGGAATCCAAATTGTATAATTACAGAAAATATCCCTTGGTCAGCAGGATTAAAGCTATACTCATTCATTCCAATCCCAACTTCTGTGTTTGCCATTCGTTCACGTGAAACCATACCTAGTCCGACATAGCCCGTTCTTTGAAATTCTTTCCAATAATATTTAATTCCATCGATACGGATACCTACATTACCATCATCATTAGATGTCTCAGAAACAACAGAACTAACACTGTCATAAACCATGCTAAGTGGAGATTTGGTATTCGATAATTCAAGCAGAACACAAAACAATAAAGCAGAAATTGTAATCAACAATATTGGACGTCTCAGCGGTACATAAAAAAAACATATCAGTATACAGGACAATAACACAGCAAAGATTGCGCTACGGCTCATAAACACAAAAAAGATATAATAAAACTGAATCACAATACCCAACAAATATAAAAGCCTGCGCTTCCCCAACGAAAATGCAACAAGCAAGTAAAATGTCGCATAAAAAACACATGGCAACATCACAGACAATACCGTCATCCGGACAAGTCCATATCTCGAAGTTATGTATGCACTGTCTGCCAATACTTGTTTGCCAATATCTGGAATAAATGAAAAACAAGACTGAAAAAAGGCTAACAAAACACCAAATACCACAATTATTAAGTTTATTTTTTTTGCAACTTCAATATTCATAGGATAATAATAAAGGGGAACAAAAATCAATAATGCGTAAAACAACAGAGGGCGTCTTGCAACATCGCTTATGGCCTGGTGATACACTAACGTTCCTGTAAAAAATGTAGGTATCATTGCTACAACTAACAAGCCAAGTATACTTCGAAAATAAACATTCCGAAAAAGTGATTTGTCATTATAAAGAAGTATAAAATATAAAGCCCACAGAACTATCAGTATAACCGACACGATCTTCAATATTGAATATTTTTCGCTGAATTCAAACATGCGAATCTGCAATCCCTCGCTCCAAAAAAACAATAGAAGAGCGATGAAACCCAATAGGCAATTATTCCGATTGATATTCATAGTTTTAGTCGTCCAAAAAAAGCCTAAATAAGATTAAAATCACATAGTGAGTTGAATCCGCCAAACAAAAATAACATGAAATAATTCGGGAAATTATCTAATATGTAAAATATGCTCGGCCAGGTTACCAATAATAGGCTTTAAAACCTTAACATAAACTGGTGTAAACTTAATATAATCACCACCAAATCCGTGTTTGAACTTCCAGATACCATAATGAGAGTCACCTTTTACTGGTACCGGCCCGGGGCAAAAACCCATATCATGAATTTTAAGTTTACGAGCTTTCAATGTTTTAATAATCTCCCAACGCAATATATGCCCAGGAGATGGACACGTTTTATCTTTAGAGACATCAGGGTCCATGCCGCTATGAAGAGATGCAGCCTGTCCGAAATTACTTGCAAAAGTCACATTCCGAACCTTGTCTTCGTATTTAGCGAAAAACATCAGTCCTAATCCAGATTTCATCATTGGCATTACTTCTGCTTTTACACGTTTGTAACTCAATTGATCGTCAAGATTTTTCTGAGAAGCTCGCTTATTATACAATTGCCAAAAAGTTTCAAAAACTTTATTATTTGGGTTTTCATGAACTTCTATCTGCATCCCCATACGATAAGCTTTACGGATATTGTATCTTGTTTGAGCTTTCATTTTTGCCATGAGAGAATCTTCATCTTGAGTAAGATCAATCCAATAAGTACTGCGTCCCGGGGTCAAAAACTTACATTTATTATCTTCGGTCAGTTCTTCCACCAATGATGCATAAGATGTTTTTTGGCCACTGATATTTTCTGGTAACCAAAAATTAAATCTAATAATTGCTGCGCTGTGCTGTTTTGCCCACTTTATAAAATGTTTAATAAGATAAGACAATAACTCATAATTTGGTTCTTCACTGAAAACCCAACCAGAAAGAACATCGGCAACAAGCCCTAATTTCATTGGAAAATATTTTAAGGAATAATGAACACCCGCAACTACCTTTTTATCCTTATAAAAAAGATAACTATGGATTTTCCTCCCCTCCAATATGTGAGCATATTCAATAGCCATACTCTGCCTGTAAGAGCCATTAATTGAAATCGATAATAAATCGTTCCATTTATCTTCATCATTTTCTGTCAGCTGTTCAACTCGCATGAACCGATCTCTCATGTAAATTCCACGGTATTAATTGTGTAGTTTAACAATCAAATGAATTTGTTGCTGAGATCGTACCCTCGCACAATCTAGCAATTTCACCAAAAGTACTAATTTTTACATCATCTCTACTATTTAAAAAATCAATGAATTCTGCAAAAGTATTCATTCGGCCTTCGGCCTCATACTCAACCCATGGATGAAAACCAATAGAAGCATATTCACAATGATTTATGGCATCAAAAACAATATTTTTCCAATTCTTAAGCATCTCAGCAGGTAAAATATTTCTTTTTTTATAATCCCAATCATCAATAGAAACGGGCAAACGCCATAATCTCTTTGTTGAATTTGAACGAATTACATAAGGATATGAAGCTGCGTCATTTTCGGCATTCCAAAGAATATCTGCTAAAAGTAGACCATCTAATGTTTTAAAACGCCAGCGAGATTTAGGACTACGAAACCCTGAAATATTAACTCCAAAATTTGCAGCTAATTTTCTGAACTCCAAAATATTCTGACAGACCTGTTTTGGACCAGAAATAAGCGGTGTGTGTAAAACCGTATGACTTGCAACTTCATGGCCATCGGCATTTATCCTACGAATAATCTTGATTTCCTCTTCCAAAAGTTTGCCTACAATATTAAATGTTGTTTTAATATTATTCCTTTTAAGAATATCTAAAATTTGGATGACTCCCTTTCGAGAGTTCTCAGTTTGATCACCATGCGCCCATCGACCTTCATAATCAAAAAATAATACAATATGAGTTTGAGAACTATCAACCATGGGTTTTGGAGATGATCTATAAGCTATCCTTGATCTCATATTAAGAATTCGCCGAATGAAAGCGTCAACGATTCTATTTCTAATTGATTTAAGAAACTTAAAGATGTGGTGACAGCATATTTTTATGTGCCACAATGGAGAAATACTTGTTAATATCAATAACACATTAAAAAATACAAAAAGAATGTTTCTTAAAAAGTACTTCCGTGGACAACATAACAAACGAAATCTAATTTTATTCCCAACATTAGCAACAGATTTTCTTGAAAATAGTAAATCCTTAGCCTTAGTTATTGAAATTTTCATAAGAGGAGTAAACTTAAGACCACTTATATTTGTATCACTTAACAGTACCGCATTGCAATGTACACACAAATTAAAGCCCGCATTCTGAGCCCGAATTGAAAATTCATAATCGGCACCATAATGGGGTAGATGTTTGGCGTTGTATAGATTGTTTGCCCGAAAAACACATACAGGAATCAGAGTACCTCTTCCTGAGAGCCTATTAATATTATCATTGAAATATTTACCATGTCTATAATCCGACATTATCTCCTTGCCTGTTCGCCAATCAAAATAAATTCCAGCATCAATAACTCGATTAGTATCTGTGCAATCTAAACTAACTGAGCCTATCAGCCAGCCGGGGCGTAATTTTACAGCATCAACAAGACTCGCAAGGTAGTCTTCATTGAAGGTGACATCATTGTTCAGCGTCAGAACATAATCATCATCCGCAGTCTTAGGTAAGATATCCTGCAACGCCATATTGATAGCACCTGTCCACCATAGATCGCCATCACCATGTAGAATTGTAACTTCAGGAAATTGTTCGCAAATCGCACCATAAGTCCCATCTGTCGAGCCATCATCAGTCACTGTTACAGTAAAATCACGAAAAGTCTGTTTTGACAGCAATTCCAAGCACTTTAACGTAGTGTCGCGATTATTATGAACTGGTATGAGAATATGAATCTTCATGATTGTGTAGCTTGCTTGGGACGGTAGTTAAAATATCATGTTTATGTTTGGCTATCGGGTTTGATAAAAACGGAATTTTCCTGAAGTACACGGCAGTTTTCATCGCTGAGCACTTGATGATTGTTGCTATAATAAATAAAATCAAGTTCTTTAAGTTGTTCATAAATATCATCAAAAAGGGGTTGGCCTTCGTAAAGCTCCTCAAAGGTGGTCTCGACAATCAAAACCTTTGCCTTACGAATTGTTTCCGCGCCACCAGCGATAACCTTATCCTCGAATCCCTGTACATCAATTTTAATCATAAGCGGTGGCTTTAAATCAAGGCTTTCTGCTATACTGTCGAGGCGCTCTATAGAAACCGTTTCACTCTTTGTGCCAATTGCGCAAGTAAAATGCTTACGGTGCAAATCACCCAGTTTGAGAAACGAGGATGCAGGGCTGTGTTCATTATGATTTATTTGCATTTCGCTTAGCTCATTTCCCAATGCACAATTGAACGCCTTAAAACATGTATCACCATTCATGGTTTTATTTAGCTGATTAAAACAACTTTTGAGCGGTTCGAAAGAATATATTTGAGCGCTTGGTAGAATTGTGCGAGCTTCCGATGCGTATTGTCCGATGTTGGCTCCAATATCGATAAGCGTGTTGACGTTAAGTTCCTGCAACCATGTGTAGTTTGGTTTTTGTCGTCGGACAATATCATATCCCAATGCTCTGAATGGTAAGCGTAGAAGAGTTTTTCCAAGATTCATAATTATAACCTTTCTAAAAAATTTATTTAAATGAACTGTTTTCCGTCTTTAAAGGTAATATTCTTGCGGGTACACCGACAGCTATACGGCCTGCTGGAATGTCTTTAATAACGACAGCATTCGTGCCAACAATCGCTTTTTCACCAACTGTAATTCCTCCCAATATCTTGCTTCCCGCTCCAAGAAAGACACCATCAGCAATGTAGGGCATATTTTTTTCGGAATAAATTCTTGTTGGGTAAGCCGTACCGATAGTTACTTGTTGAAGAATTGTTACGTCCGAGCCAATTCTCACCTTATCACCAATGACTATTCCAAAAGGATGTGGCATCTTGGGATTTTTGGCAATCTTAGCGGAAGGATAAATATCAACGCTGGTTATCCACCTAGAAAGGCGCCAGATAATTTTTGCAAGTGTCACGATATTTCGGTAATACAACCAGTGAGAAATGCGATAACTTTTAATCGCCCAAAAACCTTGGTTTGTGTACTCTAATAACATTCCACGTATAGTAATCATTTAGAAAACAACGTTCCTTTCGTCCGGGCTTCATCTAATTGGACACCAATATGTCATCAACGCAAGAATGTAATGATTTCGAGAAAAGGCGTAAGCTTCGCAAACTCTGAATAAACATATGTAGCGACCCTAACAATGTTCCCATCAGCATTGCCAAAGCAATGCGATAGGTTGACAAGGGAACATCAATATAGACAAGCACTGTAATAATAGCCACATTGACAACAGCTTGAATAACGCTGGTAAAAAGACACAATCTCACTTTGCCCATTCCAAGGACAACATAATAAGAAGGTGTGGCAAAAAGTGTGCTAAATGATGAAACAAGCAATACCCTAAGCACTCCAGGCATTGTCTCTGTGAACCCTTCGCCAAGCCAAGTTTTTAGCAGCGGTGTGGCAACAAGCATCAGAAAAATATAGCATGGAATCGCGCCGATCAGAATCAACCGCATGCAGCAATTGTTCAAATGCCGAATACGCTTATACGCCTCAATTGTCCGTTTACCACTTTCGCCACTGATTTCGGGTAGCAGGGCTCGAAAAAACATCTGAAACAGCGACCGTAGTTGCATGGCAACGCGATATCCGATTTCATATACGGGTATAGCATCAAGGCCAATGTAGCGTGAGATCATGATTTTGTTAAACGGGCTAATAAACATGGTCAACAGAGACATGAAGGAAAGTCCTCCTCCAAAGCGAAGAATGCGTTTCACCCACTGCACATCCAACTGATTGAAACGAAAAAAGCTTATCTTGCAAATCTTTTTGATGAATAATAAACTGATTATGTGAATAACAAAATAGCCAAAAGCATTGGCAATCAGGAGACTTTTGAGGCCGCACCCAAAATTCAGTAGAACGAATGCCGAAATTGGAGTTAAGAGACGGCCAACGGATCGGGTATAGTTAGCCATATCCATTCGACCTAAGCCGGAAAGCATCGCGCAAAGTACTTCAACTATAAAAATGTACAATGACAAAATGGCAATTAGCGGAAGATAACCAATCGCAAGGACAGCATGGTTCGATTCAATATTCAAGATTCCTACAATTGGATGACGAAATACAATAATGCCTATCATTATGATAATACCACTGGCAAAAAGCATAGCCAATGAAGTTGTTACACAACGTTTAGCCCCTTCCACGTTTTCACGGCCTACTTCTTCCGCCACAAATTTAGTGACTGCATCGGGAATCCCAAGCATTCCGAGCCCTGCAAAATTCAGAACAATCGCCAGTAGAAGCCACAATCCATATGTTTCAGCACCCAGATAATGTAAATAAACAGGATAAGCCACAAGACTGGCAATGGTGTTAGCTATGGTAATAACTGCACCCGATGCCATATTGATACGAAGCTGTGAAGAAAGTAATTTTTTGAGCATAATAAAAAGCTATCAGCCATTAGCCATTAGCTATAAGCGATTAGCAGAGTAAAGTTATCAGTTATCAGTTATCAGAGGGTAAAAAGAAATCAGAAGTCAGAAGTCAGAGGTCAGATAGCCAACGAAGTTGGCGGTAAAGGTTAAAAGTAACAAGTCAAAAGTGTGTTCCACGTTTCACTAATCACTGATTAACTCGAAGCTATCCGCTATAAAACAAAGACAGGGATATACAGGATAGGCGGAATTATCCGGCCCATCCTGTAATCCCGTCGAAAAAAGCTAACAGCTTAGCCAGCGTTGCTGGCGTAAAAAGTTAAAGGTAAAAAAGTTACAGGTTAAAGGGGAGGCCAGCGGGGCTGGCGGTAAAGGTAACAAGTGTAAAGGTAGCAGGTTAAAGGTTAAAGGTTACAGGTTACTTTCTACTTTCTAACCTTTCACCTTTCACTGATTTCCACCTTTCACTGATTTCTACGCCGTTATCGTTGCGCTGACGGTTTCGGACCATGGTCCTTTATCGCCGCTGCTCTTTACCCAGCGGAGCATATAGTGGGCGGTTTTGCCGCCGTCTTTGCCATCATATTCGGCGATATAGGGCGTTGCCGTATCGAGCGTTACAAAGCTCAGTTCATCGGCGCTAACCGGTGATGGCTCGCCGGGTGCGGTAACTTTAACCCATATCTCACAGCCCATAACGCCTTTCGGTTTGGCGCGGCGGGTTGGGGTCGCCTCATCGGAGAAGCGAATCTCATGTCGCAGCCGCTGGCTGGTATCCACTACGCCGACCGGTCGGCTCGTAATATCACCGGCGACGGCAGTGCGGATTTTGTCACGGACGGTAATACCGAGTGCCGCCCGCTCGGTATCATCGACATCGGACGAGGCCTGAAGCTGTTTTACCAGCGTTCTTATAAGCGATTCCAGCGCGTCGCGGCTGTCATCCTTGGCCTGCCGGGCCGATTGGGCCGTCTGCTGGGCGGTAACATTGTCCGTCATCTTTCCCTCGAAATCCGATAGGGCCGCCGAAATCGGGATCATATCGGGCGGAATCATACCCAACTCGGGTAGATGGACGTTGGCATAGGTGACAAAGTTATTCACCCAAACCCCAAAAGCGGTGTCGGAACCTGGAATGTAATCTGCCATAATTGTACTTCCTTTCGTAAATAGCCAGCTACGCTGGCGTTAAAAGTGGGCCGACGGTGTCGGCATTAAAAGTAACAAGTAAAAGGGGAGGCCAGCGGGGCTGGCGGTAAAAGTTAAAGATTGCCAGCGGGGCTGGTGGTAAAAGGTAACAAGTGTAAAGGTAACAGATTGCCAGCGGTGCTGGCGGTAAAGGTAACAAGTGTAAAGGTTACAGGTGTAAAAGTAGCAAGTGTAAAGGTAGCAGGTTACAGGTTAAAGGTTACTTTCTACTTTCTAACCTTTCACTGATTTTCCCCTTTCCCCTTTTACTTTTTACCGATTTTCCACCTTCCCCTTTTTACCCATTTACTGCCTCAAGGTTTTTGTCAAGGCGGCAATGCCCTTTGACAATAAAACAGCATCTTTTGTTAATTTTTGAAAGTTTTCCTCGTCGATATAATCCAGGTCAAATGCTATATATAGCATACTTCTGACTTCACCGCATGAACCTTTTGCGATATCTAAGAACCTGGCAAAATCCGCTTTGCTCCCTCTCTCGAATCCCTCCGCAATGTTATTCATAACTGATACCGCGGCTCGCTGAAATTGGCCACGAAACCCGAAATCTTTGTGCCCGATAGTCCCTGCCTTGAAAGCTGAATATACATTTTTTACCAGGATACGAGCTTGCTGCCAAATCCGTAATTCTTCGAAAGTCTTGGCTAACCTTTTACCTTCCACTTTTCACCTTTGACTGAATTCCACCTTTCACTGAATTAAAAGTTACAGGCTACTGGTAACAGGTAACAGGTAAGAAAGTTGCAGGCACCTTTCACCTTTTACTTTTTACTGATTTTCCACCTTTCACTGATTTCCACCTTCAATCTGTCTTTTTACTCCAAAAACGCCGTTTATAAAGGAGTGGACCGTCCGCTCCCCGGAGTTGGTCATCCGCTGGGAAGCGGGATTCATCCGCCTTGCGGAGCGAGCCACCGGCGTAACCGAACGAACATACCGCGTAACGGAGTTGCTCGTCTGCCCGAAGAGCGAAGATACCGCTGCCCGGAGCGATTCATCCGCTGGGCGGAGTCTGTCGTTCACTCTGCTACCTCAGTCATCCGCTCGAAGCGACGGTCATCCGCTCCAAAGCGACAGGCAGCCGGAGGCTGGAATGTAGAATGAACAATTAAGAATTGAGAATTTAGAATTAGTCAGCCGGAGGCTGGGAGTTAGAATTTAGAATTAACAATTTAGAATTCTACATTCCCCATTCTACATTCTACATTCCTTGCTACGCTCGGCGATGTTATGCTCATCGATCAGGCGGGTGAACAGTTTAGCGCGGTGGGTGGAGAACTCCAGTGAGCCATCGACTATTACGCCGATGTCCATACGCAGCGGCTGGCCGGACCGGTGATCGCGGATTGGGATACTCATCTGGATCACGTCGTAGGGCTTATTGGGGTCGGGGTCGGGGTCGGGGTTGAAATCGCTGTTTCGCCATACTTCGGTACTGATTGTGCCGTCTTGTTGTTTGAATGTCATTGCGAGATACGCCAGTCCCATCGCATGACCGGCCTCGCAGATCGACTGCCACCATTGCTCGAACGTATCGGCGTTGCGGAACAGTAAAGATGCGTCCTCGAACTCGCGGATATGGTCGCGTTTCAGGCATGATGTCCGGATATTGTCGCGTAGCCGGTTGATACTCTCGCGCAAACGCACGGCACCGACTATCCGGAAGAAGAGCATTATCAGCAGCGAGACCATCGCGAAGATCAGGACCGTACCGGCGTTACGGGTAACCATCATAAACATACCAAGCCCGGCGGCAAGAGCGGTGATAGCGTACAGAACAAGCACGACATGACGATGGTGGATGCCCATATCGAGCAGCCGATGATGGACATGGCCGCGGTCGGGTGAGAACATGCTGCGACGCTCCAGGATTCTGCGAAGCATACTGAAGACCATATCGAACAGCGGTACGCCAAGTGCCAGAAACGGCAACGCCAGCCCGACGATGGTTGCGGACTTACTGGCACACATCACAGATGCCGAGCCGATTATAAACCCGAGGAACAAGCTGCCGCAGTCGCCCATGAACACCTTCGCCGGATTGAAGTTGAACAGCAGGAAGCCCGTTAAGCTGCCCAAAAGGGCCAGCATGAGCACAGCCATAACCGTCTGGCCGGTATAAATCGAAAATGCCGCGATCACTCCGCAAACGATAGCCGCAATACCGCCGGCCAGCCCGTCAAGCCCATCGATGAAGTTGACGGCGTTGGTAACGCCCGCGATCCACAGGATGGTAATTGGCCAGGCGAGCCAACCTAACTGGATACTGAAAAGACCTTCCACACTGACGGAATCGATCCGCACGCCTATGATGCACATCGCGACAGCGGCGATCAGTTGGGCGATCAGTTTGTAGCGGGCACGAACGCCGCACAGATCGTCGATGAACCCGATAGCGAACATGAAGCCGCCGGCCATTAACAGTACTATCGGCTGGATACCGATCTGCCGGAAGCTCTCGCCGATCGGATTGCCCAGCAGCAGCGTCGGGACCGTAACGAGCATCATGCTTAGAAAGATAGCGACACCACCTAACCGCGGGACAGCGGAGGCGTGGATCTTACGAGCGTGAATGTCATCGTAAATGTTCAGAGCACCAGCGACGAAAATGACTATCGGAGTAAAGATCATCGCCAGTAGCAGCGAACCGGAATATATGAATAAGTAAGTTTTCATTGAATTTAGTTATCGGTTATCGGTTATCAGTTATCAGTAAAACAGGCAAAGGTATGAGGTTGAAGGTATAAGGTTAAAGGTTGAACACACTTTTTACTTTCCACTTTTTACTTACCCCCGCGCAGACTCCGTCCCCGTCGGTTGCGCTGTTTTTTTTCGCAACGTCCGAGGAAATGAAGAATGAAGAATTTAGAATTAACAATTTAGAATTCTACATTTTACATTCTACATTCTTAATTCCAGCCTGTGGCTGGTACATTCTCAATTCCCAATTCTACATTCTCCCGCCTTTGCCTCGGCAAAGTCGAGAGATGTTCAATAAGCTTCGTCGCTGCCCTCATCTGGGGTCGCAGACGCAGGCAGATGCGTGCTTCGTGGATGGCTTCGGGCACCTTTTCCATTCTGGCAAGAGTCCTGGCCAGTGCCAGGCGCCAGCCTATATTGCCGTAATCCAACACCAGGGCCTGGCGGTAATAATCCGTAGCGGCCTCATAGTTCTCTTCTCTGGCATATACGCTCGCCAACGATGCCAGGGCACCAGCACGGACATCCGGCTCTTGGCATTTATCTTTGAGCAGTCTGGCCACTTCCGCGCGAGCCTGAATAGTCAAATCATGGTGTTCGGTATCTTCGCTAAGTATCCGAGCTACCCGGCTCAGCCAGGATATATTGTCCTTGGCCATGGATACTGCCAGATCGGGCCGTTTTGCCTGGAATACATACACATCAACGACATCTCCGATAAGCCTGCCGTTTAATTCTACTGCACGATGGAACTTTTCTATAGAAGCCTCAACGTTGCTCTCCCGGATATCCAGCAGGCCGGCCACAAAACAGGAGGTGGCATCACAAGGGGCAAGTTTGTAACCGGTACGGATATGGTCTGCGCCCTTCGGTTCGTTAAGTATGAAATACTCCAACTGACCGGCCACGCAGTACGTGGCGCCAAAGGTGGGGCACAGCACGCGAGTCTGATGCAGGTCGTCCACAATACGCCGGGTGAATTCGAGGGTTTCGGGTGTTACGATTAGCTGACCGGTGTCCGGGTCGGTAACGCGGCTTATGGATCTCCAGCGATAGACGTTAAGCCAGTGACGATACCTGGCGTTATTCGGTTGATAGTCTGTCGCCTTCATAGCGTACGAAAGGATGTCGGCATATTCTTCATTACTGCCCAGCCAGTTTTTTTCGGCCAAAGATTCTTCATTCTGCAGGACTTTTTTCCAGTGGTTCTCGGCGCAGTGGGCATTGTTGACGCCATGTATTGCCCATATCCAGATGGCAACAACGCAGATGGCAACCACAAAACGTAAGGGACGATAGAGTTGGCCGGGACTATTCTTCCTGTCGGTAGCGGAGCCGGCCGCCACATTTGTCCCTTTGCCTGTTCTTTTGCCTGTTCCTCCTGCAATCCTCCGGGCCATACCCACTAAAAGCCCGCACGACACGGCCGTAAGACAGGCATTGGCGGGCAGATGTTGACCGAAATCGCTGAAGCTATGGATCATTATTGCCAGCAGGCCGAATCCCAGGCCGAAGGCGGCAAAGTGAATTGGATGACCGATGTGGCGAACGTTCTTTACGTAGTTGCGCCAGACGATTGCTATCAAAACGAGCATCAATCCAAGACCAATCGCCCCGGTCTCTTCCGCCATCTGGGCGTACTCGTTCTCGGCGTGACCGGCCAGAGAAGAAAATGTCGAGCGGTCAAACATCGGATATACCACATCGTGGCTGCCAAGCCCGGCACCGAAAAGGGGAAAACGCATCCAGGCGACCGAGATATCCTTAACGATAGCCCAACGTCCACCTTCCACCCTGTCGAATTCGCTCAGAGTGGCCAGTCGTTCATAAACAGCGTCAAATCCAATATGGAGCACGCAGATAAATGACCCGAGCGCCATTGCCGTTATGATCCAGCTTCGTCCTTCCAACCCCCGTTTGAAGGCCAGGATTACAATAGTGAAACTCCCGGCGATGAGCATCGAGACCATTCCGCCTCGCGTCAGCGAAATGAAAACTGTCGCTGCGCCCAGGATAATCGTCCCAACACAAAACCAGGCCAACCTGAAGTCCGTCTCACCCAGCCGGGTAACAATCTCCGGCAGAGTAACCGTTTTGTTGCCGAACTCCTTGTGCAATTTGACCAGCAGAAAACCCAAAGCCGCACCTATAGAGAGGTTCATGAACTGGCCATAATGGCTGTGATTGACAAACGTTCCTGAATATCCCTTGTCGTAGGTCGGAAATATCCAGTAAATTTTACCATTGCCGAGAATGACCTGTAACAAGGCCAGCAGGGCTAATCCGCCCCCGATAATTGCTATGGCGGATAGAAGTCGTGTTATCTGTTCGTCCCGACGATAGATGTTCACCGTGATGACGAAAACTATCGCGACAGCCAGAATCAATCTCAGATTATGCCGGGTAGCCTGGGGATAGAAACTCAAAGTCATCTTGTTAAGAATATCGGCCGCGTTGGGCAGGTTGCCGAGGAGAGCGGTTTTTGTAGCCGCCGTCTCCGGCGAGAGTATTTTCACCAGGGATACCGGCAATGGTAGCAATTGCACCACAGCCAATATAAGGAACAACGCCACCGGCACATACGCCCAGGTCCATATAAGATGAGCATCTTTTCTGATGGCAAGTTTCAGGGCAAAACAGGTTGCCATTGCGCCGGTAAGAATGATCACCACCTGTTCACTCCAGGCGGCGACGGCCCCGAATGCCAGTGGCATAAACGCAAGAAGCGCTATCATCAGCCATTCGATAACAGTGTCGAATCGGCTGAATGCAGTATCGGAAGAGGGAATGTCAAACTGCGGCTGACTCATCCGGTTCTCTCCTCGTGCATCAGTTTAGTAACGGCTCTTACATTATCGCCTGTTCGGATTTTCATCGGATTATCGAGACAGACCTGACGAGCGAATGTTTTACCAAGATGTTCCGCAATCAGCCCGTAGGCTGCGAACATTCTCGGCTGACGATTGTGGAGATTGTGGGCATCGGTTGCCACAACCGCGACTACTCCGGAATCCAGCAGATGCCAACCGGTCTTTTCGGCAAGGGTACCAAAGTCACCTGTCAGGCTGCCGGCGGTTATCTGTAAGATCGCGCCTTTTTGCAGCCAGCCACTGATAATGCCCGGTTCTTTTGCAATTACACGATGTCTTTCCGGATGGCTTATTATTGCCTTGATACCGCGGGACGAAAGCATATCCAGAACTTCACTGATATCGATAAATATATCATGTGGAAGTTCCAACAGGATATATCGTCCACCATCCGCCAGGGTAAGTACGAGGTCGTCGTCCAGCATTCGAACGAGCCGTTCATCAATTCTGACATCGGCGCCTGCCAACACATTTATTGGTATGCAATAGCCCTTTAGTACCTCATTCAGCTCCGAGACGGCCTGCCTGATCACACTTGCCTCATTGTGGCCATCGTACTGACCCAGTTGATGAGGTGTGGCTATGACGGTCTTGATGCCGTCCAACTGCAAGGCCCTGCACAAAGACACGGCTTCCGCCATGGTCTCCGGTCCATCATCCAGGCCGGGCAGGCAATGGCAGTGTATGTCCACAAACTGCGTGCCTCTGACTGGTCGAAGAGGAACGTATTGGCTCTTACTGGTTTGTCTTCTAAAAAGTCGTTTCATTAATTCTTTACGTCCAGACTACTGCCGGCTGATGTAGCTACTTGTGACCTGGCGTTTTTTTCTTTGGTGCCTTCTTCATGACGGCTTCGCCCGTACCCATAGCCATAGCCATAGCCATAGCCGTACCCATAGCCGCCATAGTAGCCATAGCGCCCTTTGCCGTGATGTACATCGTTGACAACCACTCCCAGAATATTGGCCCCGACGCTCAACAGACCATCCCGTGCCTCTTCGCCGGCTTTCCGGGTCGATTTTTCCGCTCTTAGCACAAGCAGTGTTACATCGCACATTGCTCCGATGATGCGTGCATCGGTAACAGGCATGACCGGTGGCGAATCAATCAGCAGTCGATCATATTTGCCGGAAAGCTCTTTGATGACGTCTGCAAATGCCTCGCTGTTGAGCAACTCGGATGGATTTACCGGAATAGGCCCGCAGGGGATGATGTCCAGATTGTCCTCGCTGGTGCTTCTGATAACTGTATCCAGCTTCTGTTGCCCCGCCAAAACGCTGGAAATGCCCGGCTCTTGCTCGGTTCCAAAAACGACATGTTGCCTGGGCTTTCGGAAATCACAATCGATCACCAGGCTGCGCTGCCCGGCCTGGGCCATGGCGGTTGCCAGGTTGCTGACCAGCGTGGTCTTACCATCACCCGGAGTAGGGGATGTGACCAAAATACTTTTGGCCTTACCGTTCGGTACACCAAAGTACACTGCTGTGCGAATAGTCTTATAAGCTTCAGCGGTGTTCGATGTCGGGTCTTGATGCACCGCCAGGCCGTGAGCGATAAAGTCCTTCTTGCCTTTCATAGACGGCACTGTTCCCAATATCGGCACACCGAGCACCGCCGCAATTTCATCGGTACTGCGCAGTCGGTGGTCAGTAAAATCCAGGAGCAGCGCCGAGCCTACGCCGAACATCAATCCCAACACCAGTGCCATTGCCATGATGCGTGCCCTTTGGGGTTTACAGGGCTTATCTGCGGGACGGGCAACCTCGAGGATACTTATGTTCAGGGCTCCGACATCTTCGGTTACGTTTAGCTCTTTGATTCGGCTGTCGAGGATGTCGCACAGGTTCTCTGTCCTTTTGAGATTCGATTGCAGTATGTCATACTGAGCGGCCTTGATGTTAAGTTCTTGTGCTTCTTCACGCTGCTCATCAACTGCCGCCTGTAGTTCGGTCTCTTTTTGCTGGGTGGCAATCCATTGTTGCCGGGTAACTTCAAGATAGGCAACGGCTGATTTCTTGTCCAATTCAACGAGTTGATTCCTGATTTGTGTCATCTTGTCCTCCGTTGTCTTAACGGTAGGATGATCGGCGTTTATTTTTCCCCTCAAACCCATCAATTGAAGTTGTAACAGGTTTATTTGAGTACGCAGTTGATTTTCCTCCTGATTAATGGAGCTATATAATCCTCTGGGGTGCTGTACCTCGATAAGTTGCCTGAGTTTGGCCGGGTCGTTACTCATCAATTTGGCAGCTTCGTAGCCGGCCTTGGCATTGATAGTCTCGATTCGAGCCTCTGTCAGGGCGTTCAGCAACTTGGCCAGACCCTGGATCATTATGTTGCCTCGCTGATCTTCCAGCGTCAGGTCGCTGTTTTCCTTCTTGAAATTCAGGATGGTCTGGTACTTATCGTCCAGTTCCGTATCTCGTTTATCTTTCTCGTTCTGCAGGATTTTCAGCACTTCGGATGCGGTGCTGCGTTTACTTGTCGCATGATATGTGATGTAAGAATCGACCACGGCATTGACAATTTGAGCCGTCTCTTTCGGGTCCGCCGATTCAAGAGACACACCGATGATGTCATCTTTTTTGCCCACCGTGGCATTTATTTTCTTCTTAAGAAAAACGATAAGGTTATCTATGTCATCGAATATCTTTAGCCGGGAGATTTCCGGCTTCTCGATAACAGCCGCCAGGATGGGTGTCGAGGTCAGAAGGCCGCACTGGGTGTACAGGTAGTTCTTGGACTGTGTCATAACACCTTCCTGCTCACTAATGATCTTGGGCCCGCTTTGTTCGACGTACAGACACGACGTGCTGGAATAGATGGGCGTGGCTTTGCTCAGATATACGAGTCCCGCCAAAAGAGTTACTATAACCGCAAGCAGCACAATCCAATGGCGCCGCCATACGATCTGAAGCAATCCTTCCTGCGGCACATCAATGGCCCTTGGTCTGTCTGTCGAACGCATTTCTTCTTTATCGAAACTGGATTGATCGTGTCGGTTCATATATTCACCAATTCAAACTATTAAAATATTGTTGTCCCAAAATTAGAGGTAAAGACGCAGATTGCCGGCTGATGGCTTTTCGTCATGCTTATTTGCAGCTAAACTTTTTTAATCAAAAAAATCAGTTTGTCCGCCAAGGAGGAAAGTTACCCGGAATACCTGGGCAAAGAGCAGCCGCGTATCAGTCCCTACGGTATGTTCCACGGAAACAACATCTCCCGGCTTGACGGTAATATTGGAAGCATCGCTGATACCGGCACCCCTTATCCGGAAGGTTGCATCGATAATGGAACCGTCCGCCTTTTGTCGATAGACCCGTACGTACTTGGGGCTGGCAACCTGGTTCGCACCGCCGGCAAAGGCCAGAGCCTGCATAAGGGTGTATTTACTGGTCGGCGGATAGGGAAAGGCCCCCGGATGGTTCACCAGCCCGACCACGGTGAAAACTTTCGGATCGAGTGATTCAACTTCGATGACATCGCCCTTTTTCAGGGCAACGTCAGCAAAGGGCATATTCATTCTCTTGACAGGCAGTACCAGCGGCTCGGTTATCTTGGATTTGGTTCCATTCTGAATGCGAATCACCCCTGCGCCGTCATCGGTTATCCCGCCGGCCTTCATCAATAACGCCACCAGTGACAACTCGTCGCTCTGCAACGCATAAACACCGGGTTGCTCTACCGCCCCAATAACCGAGACAGACTGAGTATGATATTTAGCAATGCGGGCTACAATGGACGGGCGGTCAACAACGTACTTGGGATAATAGACATCGACAATTGTGGACTCGATCTCTGAAAGGTCCATACCTGTTACATGGACCTCGCCTACGATAGGCAGGGTGATTTTCCCTTCTTTGCTGATACGACAGAGATGTGGTTGCATCGTTTCTAACGATGCGACTGAAATGAGATCGACCGTGCCCACTACTGCCGGCATATGCAATTCCAACACGTCTCCGACAACTACGGTATATGGGTCGGTCGGCACTCGTGCCTGGACCATGCGGTCAACATCTACTTTCGGCCGTATGGGACCGGCTTTCATAAATTCGATTAGCTGCTCTGTTGAGGCCAACTTTGAATTGCTACAACCGGATATGCACAGCAGGCCTATCGTCAGGAAAACAATACATTTCCCAACAGCCACACGGCTATCCATATGGAATACGAGATTCATTTTTTTCTCCCATCCTTAATAACACTGGAGGAGTCCGCCATCCTCAAGGCAGACCAACCAGCAAAATAAACAGTCTTCTCCTATTTGTCCATCCGTGTTAGGAAACTCAAAAAAATAATACCGTTACAAAAGTCCTGATCGACCGCAAAACCTTGCCTGAGTGATGGACACTGGCATCCGGTTTTCAGGCTGATATTGAGATCACTTTTAACTTATGACACCGCTCGATCCCGCGTATTTACGGGAAACACTACCTTGACGGCAGTTGATAAGGACTGCGAAGAGGCGGCCGATAGGGAATCCGTATTGGGTCCCTCCTGTCGGAAAGCTCCGGCTTTGGTTTGGTGAGGGGGACAGCAACCGTTGTAAGAGGAGCAACAACTTCTGGTGCAGCTACAGGGGCTGTGGCTTGAGCAGGTATAACTACCTCTGGAGTGGCTACAGGTGCAACGCTCGAAGCAGTCGCAACCGCCTCCACCTCAGGAATCTTCACACTACTGAGAATAGGCGTAACTGCCGCTTCCGGCGGTGGGGTTACAGCCACAGGCCTCGGAACAGGCGTAACAACCACAGGCCGCTTCATATTTGGAGTAATCGCAACTGCTTTCGTAGGGGCTGCAATCGCAACACTCGGAGCAGGTGCAACTGCTTGATGGACAACTGCGGGCGGTACCTTTGGAGCAGGCACTAATACTTCAGTAGTAACTACAGGTGTTACGATTGGGGCGGTTGCAGTTTGTACGCTTGCACCAGAATGTGTTCCTGCAACAGACGTAGAAGTACCAGACATAGCATATCTCGATGGAGTCTGGGGCCGGGCAGTCAACGCAAATGGATCGAAGATAAGATACTCTTCTGCCGAATCGCTGCCCAGCATGAAATCCATGGGGTAAATATCTTTATCATCCTTTGGGGGCGCGGCATCAGCTTTCTCGGTACAGATAAGGACGACCGCGATCAACAGCACCATGAGCCATATTGATCCCCTCAAAGACACGTTTTTATTGTTATTGCTTTCCGTATTCATTGCTATGTAGCCTCCAGCTATTCAGTTCTATATAATTCCTTTGCTAACCAGTCTTGAAAAATCAGTCACAGTTCCAACTGCACTTGAGCCAATGGCGGGAGAGAATCGCAAAGTCATGCAAATCGACCGTTCCATCCAGATTAAGGTCGGCACCTTCGCAAGTGCATCCGTCCTCACTATCGTAAGTGCAGTCGGTGGCCAGCCAGTACGACGCGAAAACCGCAAGGTCTCCGACATTAACACACCCGCTGTCGTCCAGGTCACCGAGCAGCTTGTAAACACTGAGTGCCTGGATCAACTCGCCGGAGTAATGGTATTGGGCCACTACCCCTTCATTAAGGTGGTCATATACTATTCCTCCCCCGGGATATTCCACATACACAAACTGAGGCAGCACTGCCTTTGCCGCGCATATAGCGGAACTATAGTCTGTGCAGGGGTCGTCTTCGTCGGCGGCAACGAGGCCAAGAGTGCCATACACCGCATCTTCCGTATAACCACTGGTCGGATTGCCGTCATGGCCGAACCGCCAGTAAAAGGTACCTGCGTAATCCTGGCCGTCCGGGACCTGATGTCCCAGTAACAGCCCGGGAAGATCCTGCATTTCTACGCTCTGCCAATATGGCTGCCCTCCCGGACCCGGCTTGACCAGGTTTGTATCCTGTGCCAGGCAAGGCCCGGTCTGGGCCAAAGCCCAAACAGCTATGCCAAGACTCATCACAGGATATTCAAGATCATCGTCATCATCACCCACCTCGATAAGATGCCTCACAAGTCCGTCCCGCCAGATTGCCTTGTCCTCGGCATCGACATAGTAGGCGGCCATGACATGATGCGCCATGTAGAATACGGCAATTGAAGGGGTAGTACCATGATAGTACGCGTCGATGTAACCGACGGTGCCACCTGGCTCATTGGTCCTGATCCATTCATAGAAACCACTGACTACCGCCCGCCAATAGTTATCACCGGGGTCCTCAGCGAACTCGCTCAGTCGTGTCAGGGAGTAGGTCTCGTCGCCATAAAAATAACCCGGATAGCCCACACCAATGATGTACTCTGCTGCCAGTTCGGCCGCGTCCAGGTAGGCTGGATTGCAGGTTACTCGATAAGTCTCCAGGAGGCCGGGCAGGATAGACCCGGTAAAACCGGTCTCAGCCGGCCATGCTCCTGCTTCCAGTTCACCCACAGGAATCTGATCATCCACCAACTTATTGGCCGCCAATACCATGGCGTCTTGTACAGAATCAGCCTGAACGGCAACACTGCCCACAAGGAGTGTTCCAACAGAAACACAAATCAATAATACCCATACCCAGTTTTTCATTATAGCTCTACCTCCTAAGTTGAGTTTTCTCTAATCCGGAAACCTGATGTCCGATGAGTCAAAAGGGCCAATCTCCGGATAATATCACACTTTCTAATATGATAATTTGTCTTCTCCAAAACATATTTTAGACTGTTTTGATACCTGATAATCTGCTTCACGTACCCATAGGTACGCCGCAGGACCTTATGCGAACCAGGTAAAATGAAACACCTCGGGATGTCCTTTGCTTGCAGCAAATAGCAATTTGCTGTTTTTATCGAGGCTTTGGTCTAACCCGGCCGGTATTCTGCTATTTTTTATTGGGACGGTCAGTCGTAAATACTAAATATTATTTTTAGCCAATTAAGGCACATTCTACTGTTTCCGGTCACTTTTTGCCGACGAGACACCTTAAAAAATGTCAAGATAGGCAATCTCGCTATTGCGTAAGGCCGTGTACATTCGGTACATGGAAGCAAAGACGCTGAATAACGCAACAAGCATATTTATCGTATCAATGAGATTACGCCTTGCAGTAAGACACAAGAAAACTATAAGCACCAGTACCATCTCACGCCGACGAAGCGACATGTCAGGATCGAGGCATTTGTTGGAGATTTATCAAGATGTACACAACAAAGCACCTGTTGAACGGTGATAGTAGGATGTAAAGTTACACTACTTTTTCCTTTGTCTGTTATGTAGTAGCAGGCCACCTAAACCCAGCAAGCTCAACATCATCGGTTCGGGAACCGCCACAATCTGACCACTCAGAGTGCCGGATACCGAACCATCGCTGAGTGTGTTCAGCAGGTTAAACAGTGAAGCTGAGGCATCACCACTAAATGATAGATCAATGTCAAATCCCTGGGTTTCCGCTGAGAAAAAACCATCAATCACAGCAGAATACCCTGCAACGTGGCTAATAATGTTCAGGTCGTCCCACTCATTGGAATAGGCGACGAAGTTGGTCCCCACGGTTAACATGCCACCTTCAACCACCGAGGAGGACATTACGATGTCACCAGCCTCCGCCATCGGTGATGCCGCATCCGCGGTAATCGTCAGATTGGAACCATCGGGAACCAAGGTGGATATGACCACATCGATACCGGGAGCAATCCCGACTGTCTGGATGTTCGCAAAGGTCATGTCCGGCAGGTCAATGGCATCAGCCAAAACCACATCGAGTAATGGACTGCTGGCATTAATTTCATTGTTTTCAAAAGTCATTATTGCTGTGCCCTGCGAGACCGTCACCGTCCAGGAAAAAACATTTGTCCCGCCCGTACTAAAGGCAACTGAATAGCTGCCAAACGCCGGCAGACTAAGGCAGGCACATAGCACAAGGATCGATAAGATAAGAAGAGACTTTTTCGATTGCATAATTCCATCCTCCGGTTTTTTGCCGCAACTATAGTGTTGCGATCTACATTTTCCACCTTTCCTCAAACACAAAAACACCCGGTTCTCTACAGCCGTTAATACCCGGTTTTCTGCAGCCGTTAATTAAATGGCCATACATTTCCAGGATGTTCACAAGGCCGGACTGTTTTGATACTCAATAATCTGCTTTACATACTTGTAGTCGCCGCCGCAGTACCTCATGCAACTCCGGTAAATGAGATACATCGGGACGTCCTTTACAGCACGCAGCAACTCGCTGTTTTTATTGAGCCTATGGTCTAACCCATATAGCATATTACTACTTTTTATTGGGACAGTCAACTGTAAATACTAATAAAATTATATTTTTTTTAGCCAACTTAGGCACATTTACTGTTTCAGGTTACTTTTTGCCGAAAAAAAACGAAAAACCACCAAAAAACGTTAAGATAGGCAATTTGCTATTGCGAAAAGTCGTGTACATTTGGTGTATGGAAGCAAAGATGCTGAATAACGCAACAAGCATGGCTTTCAGGCAATCTTCAGGAAATGTCCGTAAGGTGTGGTGCTTTGTCCTGTGTGCTGGCTAATGGGCATCGCTTTGGGGCTGGGTCGCAAGCTCCAGTGGCCCGGGGGCGAGTTTTTCTTCAACCGCTATCATCAAAGCCAGGTCCCATGAAAATTGGAGCGCCCCGGTGCGGTTCAGATGGCATCCGTCAAGTGAATCATATCGGAACTGATTGACGTTCAGCCATTTGCCGCCGGCCTTTTCAAACGCGGCGACAAATTTCTGTTCCTCAAAACCGCCATATGAGTTCTCAATTGCAACCATCTCCCTGATCGTCGGCGGACGAAAGGCATAAACTCTGATACCACGTTGACGCCAAAGAGTTATACGATGCAAAAGATCGGCGACGATTCGCGGTGAAACCGGATTATTATCGAATATGTTCACGGTGTCCCGCAGATAACAGTTGAAATCCCGCAGGGGTGGTACATAGTAGGCCGAGGCCCAGCCGTCAGGAAACGATCTGTGGTATTTTCGCCGCCGATCAGGCGGGACAAACACTCCCCCAAACAACTCGTTGAATTTTAACGGTTCCGTGAACCGCAGTAGTTTGTGAAACGACTGTGCAACGGCAACTGAACTATAAGAATAGCTCTGCCGGGCCTGTAGAAAACTGTTTCGAGCCGCCATTACCTCGGTG
>DAOVXR010000133.1 GCA_030636065.1 Sedimentisphaerales bacterium
AATCCACTTATATTGAAAGTATCGGCAAGAAGGCCGCCGCCGAGGCCATTAACAGAGCTAAAGTCGATGTGGCCGAACAGGAAAAGGTCGGTTCCATCGGCGAGGCCGAAGCCAACCGCGAAAAGAGCGTTCGGGCCGCGGAAAATGTGGCTGGGGCCGGCAAAGGCGAAAAGCAGGCCGAGGCTGATCGGCGTGTATATGTCCAGGGGCAGGAAGCTACGGCAATTGAAGGTGAGAACAAGGCCAAGGCCGATATTGCCGACTACAACGCTGTACTGGCAACCAAAGAAGCCGCCGCCCTGCAGAAAGGTGAAGTGGCAAAACGAGAGGCGGAAGTCGAAATCCAGAAGGCGCAGTATCTTGCCGAGCAGGAACGACTCAATGCCGACGAAGTTGTCCGCAAGGAAATCGAAAAACGCAAAATCGAAATCTCTGCCGAGGCCGAGGCCGAACGGCTCAGGCGAGAAGCCAAAGGTCAGGCCGACGCTATTCTGGCCAGGTATGAGGCCGAGGCCAAGGGTATCCGCCAGGTGCTGGACAGCAAGGCAGCCGGGTACGAATCGCTGGTCGGAAGTTGCCGCGGCGATGCCAAGGCCGCTGCCACCCTGCTGATGATCGAGAAAATCGAGGACATTGTCGCAAGCCAGGTCGAGGCCATCAAGAATATCAAGATCGATAAAATTACCGTCTGGGACTCCGGAAATAGCGAAAAAGGCTCCGCAACCGCCAATTTTATGTCCGGCCTGATCAAGGCCATCCCGCCTCTGCAGGATGTAACAGGCATGGCAGGTGTGGAACTGCCCGAATTTCTCGGCAAAATGGTCGATGACGCCAAATCGGCCGCGACAACTCAAACACCACCACCGGCTAAACCCGTGCCGACGAAAAAAAAAGAATAACAGCAACTAATATATTGTAACAGTATAAATATATTCAATCTAATCCGTCGAGGCAAATCGGCCGATATTAGTATTGATATGGAATCAACGCTACAAATGTACCTGGAGGAAATCGACGCTGCTCCCCTGCTGACCGCCGAGCAGGAGAAGGACCTTGCGCGTCGAATTATTAACGATAACGACCCTGAAGCTCGCGATCGAATGATACGGAGCAATCTTCGCCTCGTGGTTAATATCGCCAAGAAGTATGCCAATCGAGGGATGCCGCTGGCGGATTTGATCGAAGAGGGGAACCTGGGATTGCTAAGGGCGGTAGAGGGGTTTGACCCGGAACACGGCTCGCGGTTCAGTACGTATGCGTCGTGGTGGATCAAGCAGGGCATTAAGCGGTCCCTTATCAATAGTGTTCAGCCGATTCACATTCCGGCTTATATGGTGGAAATGGTCGCCCGCTGGAAACAAACAACAATGGAACTGGAAGATCAATTCGGACGTTTGCCGACGATGGAGGAGATGAACCGGGCTATGGAGGTTTCGCCGCGTAAATTAAAGATTATCCGGCGGGCAGTGAAGGCGTTCAGTTCGCCGACGCAGATGCCTGCCTCGGAAGAATCCCTGTCGCTCAACGAAATACTCGAAGACGAACGGACGCCCCGGCCGGAAGAAGCGGTCTTTAACAAGGACGAAATGCAGACAATAATGCGACTGCTGAACGAGATTGACGAACGCGAAGCGGAAGTATTGCGATTGCGGTTCGGACTCAACGGGGACGGGCCGCTAACGCTGAAAGAGATCGGCAAACAGGTGGGACTGACACGGGAAAGAGTGCGACAGATCGAGAAGGAATCGCTGGAAAAATTGAATCAGATTCTAACAGCAGACGATTAAACGCAACCTCTAAATACATCGGTAGGGTGGGGCTTTGACCCACACATCAAACATTTTAATACTGTCGTTATTGCTCGTGGCAGCGATTGTTTCGTGCGAGAAGGAGCCTGACAGGGAAGATTCGGCTGAGCAGGGTACCCGTTTATTTCAGCCTGAGCGTTTGTCCAAAACAACGATTATTCTGGCCGGGCAGTCTTTTTCGGTGGAACTCGCTGTTACCCGTGCTGCCCGGACGCGGGGATTGATGTTTCGCAGGGGATTGGCCGCTGATGCCGGCATGCTTTTCGTATTTGAAAAGGAACGACCGCGCGGCTTCTATATGAAGAACTGCCTGATTGATCTGGATGTCGTTTTTATTACCGCCGAGGGGGAAATCGCCCGACTAACGACCATGCGGACACCCGTACCCGGCAAGCCTCTGAAGACATACGAAAGCGGCATACCGGTTAAATACGTATTGGAACTGCCCGCCGGTACCGCCCGGCGAATAGGCCTTCAACCCGACCAGACCATCGATTTGCCCGCCCGTATCCGCAATATCATCCCCGAACCGCTGTAGAGACGGACAAGAACACGACAGGCGTTAATCATCGTCAAGGCCGCTGCCGAAACCGCTGTCGTCAGATTTATTGGTGCCTTCTTCGGGGCTTACGGCATTGCCTTCGTTCCCACCCGATCTGTTGCTGTCGTAGCCGCCACCGCCGCCACCGTAGCCGCCACTATCGCGTCTGCCGCCGCCACTGTAGCCACCGCCACCACCGCGGGAACCTCTGTCCTCGCGTTCTTTGGCCTGATTGACTTTCAGGTTCCGGCCGTCGAAATCATTTCCGTCCAGCGCGGCTATTGCGGCCTGGGCGTTCGAGTCGTCCGGCATTTCCACAAAGCCAAATCCTCTGGATCGTCCAGTTACGCGATCCTGGATGATCGTTACGGTATCAACCGGACCGGACTGCTCGAACAAACCGCGAAGCCCCTCTTCAGTAGTCGAGAAAGACAGATTTCCAACATAAATATTCATACCAACACACTCCTAAAACAGAAAAACTTAACTTATGCCGGAACAGCCTTCCCTGACCAAAACACACCGGATCGGACAACCAAAAGACATACGCCAGCCATTTTCGGGCATTATAACAATTATTGCAGGGGTTTTCAAGCAGGACTAAAAAATATTTCCACTCCTACGATAGTAACATCGTCGCGCGGATGCAGTGAGCCTTCCTGGTTTTCGATGGTGGTTACGAGCTTCTTGCACATGGTTTGTATGTCGGTATGGGCCAGGTACTCGAACTCCTGCCGGAAACGTAGCGGCTGGTCCGGCCCATCATTGACAAAGGCCTCCTCTATACCATCGCTGTATAGCAGTAATTTATCGCCTCGGGCGAGTTGGAAGGATTGTGTGGTGTATTCCTGATCGGGAAAGATACCCAGCAGAGATCCCCTGGCTTCTATCTCGCTCATTCGGCCCTGCCGGTCGATCCGCAGAGGAAAGGGATGGCCGGCGCCGGCGATTCGCAGTTGCAGCGTTTTGGTGTTGAGTAGTCCGTAACAGCAGGTGGCAAACTGGAAATCACTGAGTTTTTGGCTGAAAAGTTCCTGGTTCAGTTGTGCCAGCACATCGCCCGGCTCCACCAGGGTGTAATCGCGTCCGCTGATACGTTTGGTTACGAGGGCCTGTTTTATAAACATAGTCAATAACGCCGCCGGCATACCGTGTCCAACGACGTCAGCTATATAAAAACTCACATTCTCTTCGTCCAGACGTTTTACATCGTAAATATCGCCGCTGACCCATGTAGCCGGCCGATAAACACTGGCAAACCCGCACCCCTCGATTTGCGGCATCTGACGCGGCAGAAAATCTCGCTGAAGACGGGCCGCCAGACGCATTTCCTCGTCAACCTGAACAAAGTAACTGTTCATTGGTCGGCTCTGACAACGCAGCATATTTATCTCCGCGTTTAGTTCTGAAAGTCGCGGCTGCAACTCGAGCAGCATAGTTAGCCGTCCTTTCAGCATTTCGCATGATTCGCCCCGCCTGGCCGGAAAAATCCTCTTATAGTCGCGAAGCTCAGTCCAACTGCTCAACAGGGCCTCCTCGGCCAGAATCAGCATATTAATGGACAGACTTTCTACCTCGGCGGTAATTTGTTTGAGATAATTTTCTTCTGATGGATGTGTTTTTTCCAGGGCAAGAACCGCCGCCGCGTTCTTGCCAAGCTCCTTCAACTGCTCCAGGGCATCCTGTGGGCGACAGAGACGGCTTTCGATGTCTAATTGCTCCACCGCCTGCCGCAGCCCCGCCGGCAGTTCTGTATCGGCATTGTTGATTATTAATAACTGACTATCCATATCTTTAGATTATTCGTCTGTTGAAAGGTCCGGCTTTAGGCGGAAACCGGATTGTTTTTGAAAGAGCGGATTCAACTCATAAGTGCAACAAGTGTTAACTGATTATATGACAACAGGTTGGCGACGAAAAAAATAGTTCGAGGCCCCGGCTGGAAAATTTTCCCCCCCGTACCCCAAATTTGTCCAGCCGCCCAAACGATTTTTCTCTCGGTTCCGCTTAGAAGTCAGACGCTGGGACATCGGGCAATGTTGCACTTATTACTTGAAACTGCAAAGCCTTTTTGCCTGTGAGTTATAAAAATTTGGTAATGCAGCCCCTTGTCAGATAAGGAGTAATAAAAATTATAGAAAAAATCCAAAAAACCCGATTGACTATACAAGATGTGGTATCTATTATAGGAAGCACTTCAAGATATTGGAGTAAATGGGTAGTGCGGTGGGCGGCCCTTTATGGCTCGCCCGATATATTTTACGGTTTTTTGTTGACCAATCTGCTGTTTGGGCGGGCAGTGATAAAGCGCCCTGCCGGATTTAATCTATTTGACACTGAAAATGGCACTTATGGGCCATAAGTGCTGTGGGTATGCGCCGAATACGTTTCGGAAATTGTTTTCAACAGGGTTAAGTTCTTTCTGCCACGTTACTTACGTAAGATTACATACATAGAATCATAAATTGTGCTATAATTAATAAGGGACAGGAGTTCGCCATGCCGACCGGCACCAGAGAGACAGTTGAATCATCGTCTTCCGCCACTGAAGAAAACTCGATTAAAGAGAATTCGACTAAAGGGAGTTCGCCTGAAGAAAATTCGCTCAAATCGATCCCAATTGAGCATTACTTCAGCAAAATAGATGTCCATCCGTTCGATGAACTGGAATGGGAACGACGCACCGCCACCATTACGGACGAGAACGGCAGTGTAGTATTCGAACAGCAGGACGTCGAGGTGCCACGTCATTTTTCTCAGTTGGCGACCAAGGTGGTGGTCAGTAAATATTTTTACGGCGAACTCGACACCGAGGAACGAGAGACCTCTTTTAAGCACTTGGTGCATCGCGTAACCCATACGATTGCCGGTTGGGGGCTGGAAGATGGACTTTTCGATTCTAAAGAACAGGCAGACATTTATTACAGGGAATTAACCTGGCTTTGCGTGAATCAGTACGCGGCTTTCAATTCTCCGGTCTGGTTTAATGTCGGCCTTTATCATGTCAATGGTATCGCCGGCAGTAAGCATAACTACCACTGGGACACGCAAACCCAAACGATTATAAGTTGTGAGAATACTTATGAATATCCCCAGGGTTCCGCCTGTTTTATTCAGAGCGTCGATGACAC